>JBIOWS010000107.1:0-8404 GCA_044868745.1 Candidatus Polarisedimenticolia bacterium | reverse complement strand
CGAGCGTGCGGGCGACCTTCACGATGACGGGGAACGGCCGGTTCCTGTCCTCCAACCAGGGGCTCCTCCTGGCCTTCCTGAACCCGCCCGAGACGCGCGCGCCGATCCAGAACGTGGCGGGTCAATTGATGGGGAAGCTCGGCGCCGTTCCCGGCCTCTTCCCGTTCCTGCGGCCTTTCCCCGTCCTGGAGATCAGCACCGGGGCGACGAACCAGAATCAGGGACAGTACGCCTTCTCGATTTCCGGCGTGAACACCGACGAGGTGTACGACGCGGCGACCAGGCTCGTCGGGAAGCTGCGCGAGTACCCGGGCTTCGCGACCCTGTCATCCGATTACTTCAGCAACACACCCGGTCTCGACATCGACATCCGGCGCGACCAGGCGAAGACCTACGGCGTGTCCGAGGCGCGCATCCTCGAGCTGCTAAGGAACGCCTACTCGCAGAACTACCTCTACCTGATCAAGAAGCCCCAGGACCAATATCAGGTCATCCTGGAAGTCGAGGACGCCGCGCGCTCGAAGCCCCAGGACCTGTCCCTCCTGTACATCAAGTCCGACGACGGCAAGAATCTCGTGCCGCTCGACGCCCTGGTCACCTGGAAGTCGTCGCTGGGTCTGCAGGCCGTCAACCACCTGAATCAGTTCACCAGCGTGACGATCTTCTTCAACCTCAAACCGGGCGTGGCGATTGGCGAGGCGACCGACTTCATCAACCGGGCCGCGGCGGAGAACGTTCCGCCCACCGTGCGCGCCGGCCTGCAGGGCGAGGCGTTGACCTTCCGCGACACAGTGAGGGATCTGACGATCCTGATGGCCCTCGCCGTGTTCGTCATGTACGTGATCCTGGCGATCCTCTACGAGAGCTACGTGCACCCCCTGACGGTGCTCTCCACCCTGCCCACGGCGCTCGTCGGGGGGCTCCTGACGCTGTACCTGTTCGGAGAGCAGGCGTCGCTCTATGCCTTCGTCGGCATGTTCATGCTGATGGGGATCGTCAAGAAGAACGGCATCATGATCGTCGATTTCGCCCGTCAGCGCGTCAACACCGGCGAGTCGGCCGAGCGGGCGATCCACGACGCCAGCATGGACCGTTTCCGCCCCATCCTGATGACGACCCTGGCCGCCGTCATCGGGGCGCTGCCGATCGCCGTCGGCTTCGGGGCCGACGGAGCCACCCGCCGGCCGCTCGGGCTGGTGAACGTCGGCGGCCTGGTGGTGTCCCAGTTCATCACCCTGTACATCACGCCGGTCATCTATCTCTACCTCGAGCGCTTCCAGGAGACGGTGCTCGACCGCACCTCGTTTTTCCGCGCGGGGCACAGGCGACCCGTCCCCACGGGCGCGGAGGCCGCCGCGGGCGGCGCCGCCCCGGCCCTGGTTCCGGTGTCCGAGGTGCGCGCATGAGCCGGCGACGGCGACCCGCCGTCACCGGGATCGGCATCGTTCTCCTCGGGGCTCTTGCGGGCTGCGCCGTCGGACCCAGGTACGCGAGACCACCCGTCAGCACGCCCGAGCAGATCCGCGGGCAGGCAGGCCCGGAGGAGGCGGGCCCGGCCGAGCCCCGTTCGAGCGGGTCGGCCTCGCTCGCCGACGAGGCATGGTGGGAAATCCTCCGGGACGACTCCCTGAAGACCCTGATCGACGAGGCGCTCGGGAACGGCTACGACGTGCGACTCGCCGCCTGGCGCGTGGAGGAGGCGCGGGCGAACGCCGGCATCGCCCGGTCGGAGTTCTTCCCGCAGGTGCGATCCGACGGTGCTTGGTCGCGCAGCCGCCGATCCGGGATCTCCTCCCCGGTGTCTGAGCCGGTGAACCTCTACGATGTCAACCTCGGCCTCTCCTGGGAGATCGACCTCTGGGGCCGCATCCGGCGCCTGAATGAGGCGGCGCTGGCACGCTACCTGGCCTCCGAGGAGGCCCGCCGCGGCGTCATGCTTTCACTCGTCTCGGACGTCGCCACGGCCTATTTCCGGCTGCGCGAGCTCGACTTCCAGCTCGAGATTGCCCGCCGGACCGCCGCGGCGTTCCAGGAGACCCATGCCCTGTTCAGCCGGCGCCTGGAAGCCGGCACCGCCTCCGCTCTCGAGACCTCCAGCGCCGAGGCGTCGCTCGCCACGACCAACGCCGGCATCCCCGACCTCGAGCGGCAGATCGAGGCGCAGGAGGACGAGATCTCGCTCCTCCTCGGACGAAATCCCGGGCCGGTCACGCGCGGGGCGTCGCTCAACGACCAGCTCCTGCCGCCAGACGTCCCGCCGGGGCTCCCCGCGGATCTCCTCCGGCGGCGCCCCGACCTGCGCCAGGCCGAGCAGGA
The DNA here is from genome assembly GCA_044868745.1 of Candidatus Polarisedimenticolia bacterium. Classification (GTDB taxonomy): domain Bacteria; phylum Acidobacteriota; class Polarisedimenticolia; order Gp22-AA2; family Gp22-AA2; genus JBIOWS01. The sequence continues at coordinate 6,088 of JBIOWS010000107.1, read as the reverse complement.
CCTCGTTGCCGCGAACGCGGAGGTCGGCGTCGCCGTCGCCGATTTCTTCCCCGCGATCAGCCTCACCGGCGCCTTCGGCGGCGTGGCGCCCCGGGTCTCGGGTCTCTTCGGCCAGGGCAGGACCTGGTCCGCCGGCGGGGGTCTTCTGACACCACTGTTCCAGGGGAGGAGCCTGAAGAACCGGCACCGTGCCGCCGTCGCACGCTGGGAGCAGGCGAAGGTGCGCTACGAGCAGAGCGTGACGAACGCCTTCGCCGAGGTCTCGACCGCTCTCGTCGCCTATCAAAAGCTCGCAGACGCCGAGAAGGAGCAGGCCCGCGCCGTGGGCGCCTATCGCGAGGCGGTCCGCCTGTCGAACTCCCGCTACCTCGCCGGCCTCTCCGACTACTTCGAAGTCCTCCAGGCCCAGCAGCAGCTCTTCCCCGCCGAGAACTCCCTCGCCCGGATCCGTTTCGACCGTCTCGCCACGCTCGTCCAACTCTACAAGGCCCTGGGGGGCGGGTGGAACCTGCCCGACCCGGGGTGGGCGGGACCGGCGGGGCGCCCTGCCCACACCTGAGAGTCGAATCACCGCTTCAACGCGGCAGGATCGGCGTGAGCAGGATGAGGCCGCTCCAGATCGTGAGGAGCGCCGTCAGGTCGAGAGGGAAGCCGGTGCGCATCATCTGGCGGAGCGGAACCAGGCCGGTGCCGAAGACGATGGCGTTCGGCGGGGTGGAGACCGGGAAGATGAAGCCGCAGGTGGCGGCCAGTCCGACGCCGAGGGCCGGCCGGACCGGATCGAGCCCGGCCGCATGCGCGGCGGCGATGACCATGGGAACCAGCAGACTCGTGGAAGCGGTGTTGGAGGCGAACTCGCTGACCAGAATCGTCAGGGCGATGGCGCAGAACAGCAGCCCCGCGCCGGTTTGCGCCATTCCGATGCGGCGCAGCGACTCCCCCACCCAGCGCGCGATGCCGGTCGACTCCGCGAGCGTCCCGAGCGACAGGCCACCACCGAACAGCAGGACGATGCCCCAGTTCACCTGTCTCCCTTCCTCCCAGGTCAGGGCGAAGCGGCGCCGACGCCAGTCGGTCGGGGCCACGAACAGAAGGGTGGCGCACAGGAGGGCAACGCCCGCCTCCGGCAGATGCCTGCCGAGAACGAGAGCAGGGCTGGAGGAAGGTCCGAGAAGGAGCGCGGCCAGGGACGGGAGGGTCCAGAGGACGCCCGCCAGAGAGAAGGCGGCGATCGTCAGGCGCGCTCCCGCGCGGGCCTCCGGGATCGCGGCTGCGGCGACCGGCGCGACTGCTGCTGTCGCGCCCAGGGAGACCGGCGGACGCGCGCGCGCTCCAGTCGGTTCGCGCTTGTCCCTACCGGCGAGGAGGTGCGTCCAGAGCACGGAGGAGCCGAACAGGAAGATGGAGATCGGCGCAGCGAACAGGAGCCAGCCGAGGAAGCCGACCTTGACGCCGCACAGCCTGTCGATGAATCCGGCGACCAGAAGGTTCGGCGGCGTGCCGATGAGCGTCGCCATGCCGCCGATCGAGGCGCCGTAGGCGACCATCAGCAGGACGCCGCTCGGGCGTGAGCGGGTCGACCCGGAGTTCGTCCCCTCCTCATCCTGAGCCACCGTCCCCAGGGCGATCGGCGTCATGAGGGCGGCGGTCGCCGTGTTCGAGAGACAGGTGGAGATGACCGCCGAACAGCCGCCGACCCCGAGGATCCTGCCGAGCCGGCTGCGGGCGAACCGTTCCCCTCCCAGGAGGCGGCCGGAGATGCGGCGGTCGAGGCCGTACTTCTTGAACGCCTCGGCCAGGAGGAAGCTACCGACGAACAGGAAGATGACCGGGTCGGCGTACGGCGACAGGACGTGGCGCGCCGGGGCGATCCCGAGCGTGATTGCGAGGGCCGAAGCGAGCAAGGCCGTCGCCGGCAGAGGGATCGCCTCCGTCACCCAGAACGCGACGGTCAGCCCCAGGACCGCCAGCAGGCGGCGCGCCTCGGGCGCGTGGTTTCCTGGGTTGACCGCGTAGAGGAGAATTGCCGCAGCGGGTCCCGCGACCAGGCCGGCCGTCCTCATCCGGCGCTCGAACTGGGCCGGGTCGGGCGGCGGCGTCACCTTCGCCCCCGGCGCCCCGCAACCCTCGAAACCGCCTTGAGGATCGTTTTCACGGCGGCCGCCGCGCCGCCCGCGTACCGCAGCCGTAGGACCCTGCCGTCGCGCCGCTCGAGCGCACGGAAGTCCCCCAGCGCCTGCGCCTGCTTCAGGGTCTCCATATCGTACGGCTCCCCCGGAACGGAGACCGCAGCGAGGTCGTCCGGGACGACCTGGAGGAACATCCCTCTGTTAGGACCGCCCTTGTGGAGCTGTCCGGTCGAATGCAGGTAGCGCGGGCCGTACCCCACCGCCGCCGCCAGGCCGGTGCGTGCCGACAGGAGGAGGCGCACCTTGTCGAGGTCGGACGCGATCGCTTCGTCGCACGGATCGGCGTAGGCGAGAATCGACAGGTAGTCCCGCCGCCCGGAACGCGCCAGGAGGGCGGTCAGTGCCGCGCCGAGCGAGCGCGTCACGTGGCGCGGAACACGGACCGCCGGAGAGAGGAAGATGCTCGCCGGTCCCTCCCGGCAGAACGGTTCGCCCTCGTCGAAGTGGCCGGTGGCGGCGCGCTCCGCCAGGGCCGCCTCGGTGTTCTCTTTGCTCTCGCGCACGTTCGGTTCGTCGAACGGGTTGACCCCGATGATCGCCGCGGCGACGGCGGTCGCGACCTCCCACTGCACCATCGAAGCCCCCAGGTCGAGCCGGTCGCGCAGCGTCAGGGCGACGACCGGCGTGCCGCAGAGGGCGGCGTCGGCGCGGCCGGAGAGGAGCTTTTCGATTTCACGCGCCCTTGCGCTCCCGGACCGTGCGATGCCGACCACGACGCGGTCCGCCCCGCGCGCCACGGCGAGATCGGCCCCGGCCTCCAGGCACCCGGCGCGTGCCGCCCATGCGCCTCCCTCGATCGGCACCAGGCCGCGACCGTCCTTGCCGGTGCTCTCGGCGAGAAGCTGCTCGATCCACAGACCGTACGAATCAAGGCCCCTGTCGATGAGGAGGACGACCTTGTCGCGCCCACGGCGGGCCAGCTCGCCGAGAGCGGCCGCCAGCAGAAGACCGGGGTTCTCCGGAAGGGCGGAACCGGGGCCGCACTGCCGGAGCATGTCGATCGACCGCTCGAGGAGCGCTCGAATGTCAATCCCCAGGAGGGCGGCCGGCACGAGGCCGAAGTACGAGAGCGCGGAGTAGCGCCCGCCGATGTCAGCGGCGTTGAGGAAAGTCGCCAGGTACCGCCGCGCCGTCGCCAGGGCCGAGAGCGGCGTCCCGGGGTCGGTGATGGCGGCGAAGTGGCGGCCGGCGTCGCGGCCGCGGAGGCGGCGCAGCCTGCCCCAGAAATGGGCCTGCAGCGCGAGCGTCTCCGTCGTGGTGCCCGACTTGCTGCTGACCAGAAAGAGCGTGCGCCTCAGGTCGAGGAGCGCGGCGACGCGCATGACCGCCGCCGGGACGGTCGAGTCGAGCACGATCAGATCGGGGAAGCCGTCCGCCGGGCCGAAGACGCGCCGCAGGACTTCGGCGCACAGGCTGGAACCTCCCATCCCGAGCAGGACGACCTGGCGCGTCCCGCTCTCCCGGACCTGCCGGGCGAAGGTTCGGAGAGCCGCGACCTCCCCGAGCATCCTTTCCGGGGATCGCAGCCAGCCGAGTCGGTTTCTGATCCCCTTGCGGACGGAGGGACGGTCGGTCCACAGGGCAGGATCGGCTCGGAGGAGCCGCTCGGCGAAGCGCTCGGCGGCGAACGCCGTCAGGCGGCGGGTGACCGCCGGAGCGTGCCCGTAGAGGCGCATTCCTGGGAGAGGAGGGTATCGGCCCGACCCCCTGCCGCCGGCGCGTCGAGCGGGCGGGGGCACGGTTCAGGCGGCGCCCAGCCAGCGGAGGATCCTGTCCGCCAGCTGTTCACCGGCGAAGCCGAGCTTCTCGGCGATGACCTTCCATGGAGCCGAAGCGCCGAACCGGTCGATGCCGATCATCAGCGCCTCGCACCCCGCCACCCTCTCCCAACCGTGCAGCCGGGCCGCCTCGATCACGACCGTCCTCGCCGCGCGCGGGACGACCGAGAGGCGGTAGTCTTCGGGCTGATCCAGGAAGATCTCGGGACAGGGCATCGACACGAGGCGACTGGCGTGCCCTTTCGACGCCAGGATCCGCTGCGCCTCCTGGGCCGGCGCCACCTCCGAGCCGCTGGCGATCAGGACGAGCGGGCGGCTCGCCGCTCCGCCGGCCTCCGAGAGAACGTATCCTCCGCGCAACATCGTCTCCGGCCGGAGATCCGGACGCCTGCGCAGGGGCGGGACGTCCTGCCGGGTCAATACCAGCGCGGTCGGACCGCTCCTGCGCCGCAAGGCGACCGTCCACGCCATGGCGGTCTCCGGACCGTCGGCGGGGCGGATGACGATCAGGTTCGGTACCAGCCTCAGCCCCTGGAGCTGCTCGATCGGCTCGTGCGTCGGCCCGTCCTCCCCCAAGAAGACGCTGTCGTGGGTGAAGACGTAGATCACCTGAAGCCTGGACATCGCTGCCAGGCGAATCGGCGGCCGCATATAGTCGGAGAAGATCAGGAAGGTCGCGCCGTACGGGATCGGGCCGCCGTGCAGCGCCAGCCCGTTCAGTATCGAGCCCATGGCGTGCTCCCGGACCCCGAAGTGAAAGTTGCGGCCCGCGAACGAATCCCTGCTGACGGAACTGCTCGCCTTGATGTAGGTCTTGGTCGAAGGCTCTAGGTCGGCGCTCCCGCCGCACAGGGAAGGGACCAGCTCGGCGGCCCTCTGGATGATTCTCCCGGAGATCGATCGCGTCGCCTCGGCCTTGATCGGCTGGTCCGCGGCCGCCGGCTTCGGCAGGCTCTGCAGGAGGCGCTCGAACAGGTCGTCCGGCACCTCGCGCGTCTGGTAGCGGTCCCACAGGGCGCGCTGGTCCGGGTGCGCCTCGCTCCAGGCCGCGAAGCGCCGCTGCCAGTCCTCCCGGGCCCGGCGCCCCTCCGCGGCGCGCGCCTGGAACGGGCGGCGGGCCTCCTCGGGCACCAGAAACGTCGGCCGCGCCGGCCAGCCAAAATTCTTCTTGGTCGCCGCGGCCTCCTCGGGGCCGAGCGGCGAGCCGTGCGCCTCCGCCGTGTCGTGCTTCCCGGGGCTGCCGTGCGCGATGTGCGTGCGGGCGACGATCAGACCGGGCCGCGCCGTCTCCCGCGCGGCCGCCTCAAGAGCCTTCTGGATCTGGGCATGGTCGTGGCCGTCGATCCGCTGCACCGCCCAGCCGTACGCCTCGAAGCGCTTGCCGACGTCCTCCGAGAACGCCAGGCGCGTGTCCCCCTCGATGGTGATGTGGTTGTCGTCGTAAATCACAGTGAGGTTGCCGAGGCCGAGGTGGCCGGCGATCGAGGCCGCCTCCGACCCGACCCCCTCCATCATGTCGCCGTCGCTGGCGAGGGCCCAGACGCGGTGCGTCACGAGTCTGTGCTCGGGCGCGTTGAAGCGTTCGGCCAGCATCCTGGCTGCGATCGCCATGCCGACGCTGTTCCCGAATCCTTGCCCGAGCGGCCCTGTCGTGGTCTCCACGCCGGGGGCGCAACCGTATTCCGGGTGGCCCGGGGTCATGCTCTCCCACTGCCGGAATCTCTTCAGCTCCTCGAGCGGCAGGGCGTAACCGCTCAGGTGCAGCAGGGCGTAGAGAAGCATCGAGCCGTGCCCCGCCGACAGGACGAAGCGGTCGCGGTCGGGCCAGGCGGGATCCTCCGGGTCGAAGCGCAGGTACTGCGTCCAGAGGTAGAAAGCGTAGTCGGCCGCCCCCATCGGCAGGCCGGGGTGGCCGGACTTCGCCTGCTCGACGGCGTCGATGGCCAGCGTCTTGATGGTGTTGATGGCGAGCCGGACCAGATCGGCGGCGGGCGGCGCTTCGGGCATCGGGCTGGTCTCCCGGGTCGACGACTCAGGCCGCCCCGGAGGCGAGCGCCTTCTCGAGATCGGCCACGAAGGAGCGGACCACCTCGTCGTGGTGCGGCTTGGGGGGTTTCTTGC
>JBIOWS010000106.1:0-4699 GCA_044868745.1 Candidatus Polarisedimenticolia bacterium | reverse complement strand
TCGGCCAGTCCCCCCGACCGCGCGTCCGGTCGGCCAGGCTGACTCCCTGCAGCCCCTGCGGCACCGGGAGCCCGAGGAGTTCGAGCACCGTCGGCACGATGTCGATGGTGCGGGCCTGCGCCGCGACCTCGAGGCCCGTGCTGATGACCGAGGGCAGGCTCATGATCAGCGGGACGCGGACGGTGGGATCGTACAGGTAGGCGCCGTGCTCGAAGAAGTAGTCGTGCTCGCCGAGGCTCTCGCCGTGATCGGCCGTCAGGACGACCAGGGTGCGTTCGAGCAGGTTCATCTTCTCGAACGCCCTGAGAAGCTCCCCGGCCGCCAGGTCGGCGTAGGCCACCTCGCCGTCGTAGTGCGCGACGGCGTGCTCGATCTGCCGCGCCGGCAGGCGCGTCTTCCCGAAGATGATGTCCCCCCGCTCGACCCCCGGCAGCCGCTCGTCGTTGAAGGCGTGCGACCCGTGGTACTCGGGGTCGAACATGTCGGTGTAGGGCGCCGGCGCTTCGTACGGCCAGTGCGGCGCGTTGTACCGGACCCATAGGAAGAACGGCTTCTCCTTGTCCTTCCGCGCGCGCAGCCACTGAACGGCCTTCTGCGTCGCCTCCCGGTCGTTGCGCGTCGGCATGTACACCTTCTTCCCCTCGGGGTCGAGATACACGTCGGGGTCGTAGAAGTCGAAATCGCGGTGCAGGCCGACGTTGAGCCCCTGCGTGACGGCGAACGCGGCGTAGCCGTTCTCCTTGAGGACCCGGGTCAGCGTCGGGCGGTCTTTCAGAGCCTCATTGCTCTGCCCCTCGTAGCGCAGGCCGTGCACCGTCGGGTAGACACCGGTCAGGATGGAGGGGAACGACTGGACGGTGCGCCCCGCCGCGGTGATCGCTCTCCGGAAGACGACGCCGCGCCGGGCGAGCGTGTCGATGTAGGGGCTGGTCTTCCGAGGGTAGCCGTAGCAGCCGAGGTGATCGGGGCGCAGCGTATCGATCGTGATCAGCAGGACGTTCGGCTTCCGGGCGGACGACTCCCGCGCGCCATCTCCCCCGCCGCAGCCGGGTAGCAAAAGCAGGCAGCCCAGGAGAAGGCACGCCGCGGAGGCGCGCCCCGCTTCAGGCATGCGGCGCGGGGGCGCGGGCCGCTTCCCCGGCCGGCCGGACCCGGCCCGAAGGCCCCCCGTAGCGCTCGTCGAACAGGCGCCCCCACGCGCTGGCGCGGAAGCGGGCGATCTTCGCCCTGCCGATCGTCGGATACCAGAGCAGGTCGTGATAGAAGTTCGACGCCGCCGGAGCCCAGACCACCAGCGGCGAGTGCAGGGCGATCCTCTCCAGGAACCGCAGCGGCCCCTTGCGGAGCATCTGGTCGCCCCAGATCACGAACGATCGCGCCACTTTGAAGTGCAGGTTGAGCCCGGAGACGTCGTCCCCGGCCAGGTCGATCTGCCGCGGATCGGCCACTCCCAGCCCCCGGTCGTGGCACATCCTGAGATACGGGATCGACAACGGATCGAACCCCATGATCCGCGCCGCCACCGCGTCGATCGCCACCGAGTCGGCCCCCGCCAGGATGACGTTGCCGACCACCGGGTCCATGGTGCGTGGCCCCGCACCGTTGCCGCACACCGTGCCGTCCATGACGGTGAAGATCCCCGGGTGGAGCTCCTTCTGCATGTACATCAGGTCGACCAGAACCTCGTGCATGTACTTGTGCGCGTAGTGCCGTACCTCCTTGAGCAGCCCGCCGAAGGCGTTCTTGATCGAACCGGTGGTCGTGGCGTGCCCATGCGTCTTGACCGTGGGCAGGTGGACGATATTCTTCCCCGGGTAGATCGCCGGGATCTCGATCCCCTCCGGGAAGATCTGGTTCAGCTTCAGGAGAGGCGACTTGAAGCGGTAGACCTTCCAGGGGACCTCCGGCAGGGCGGTGAAGGTCAGGCCAAAACGCTCCAGCACCGGCAGCCAGCGGTTGTTGGCGGCCCCCTGCCACGGGTCGGTGACGACCGTCTTGTTTTCGACCGGCAGGAGGCGGTCGCGATCGTACCCATCCTCCAGCATCGCCTTCATGACCCCCTCCAGCTGCCACGGCTGGCTGGAGCAGGCCGGGAAGTATTTCGTCCACGACAGGTTCAGCTTGATGAGGGTGGGGATGGAGGGGTCGATCGCCGTCTTGTAGGCGGCCTGCCGCATCAGGCGGCCGTAGTCCTCGACGACCCTGTCGGGACTGGTCCTCAGAACGGAGATGCGCGCGCGGTTCATCGACGGGAGCCCCTCGCAATCGGCCGCCTGGAGCGGGCGGGGCCAGCATTATACGACGCCGCCTGCGGACAGGCTATCACCCGAAGGTGCTATACTCCGGCTCCTGAATCGAGCCCCGTGTCGCCCCAGCGCGCCGGCACGCCCCGCCTCCTGCCAGCGACCGGATTCAAGGAGATCCCGAGAATGACGTCACGTTCCAGCGCACTTCTGTCCACCGTCCTGTTACTCGCCGGTCGCGCCGAAGCCGCGACCCAGACCCTGTCGGAGGCCTTCAAACTGGTGAACCCTTCGGTGGTCGTCATCCACACCAAGGAGACGGACGTCCCGCCCGTCCCCCTGGGCCAGCCGGTGAGCGTGGCGGGCCTGGGATCAGGTGTCCTCATCTCGGCGGACGGCAAGGTGCTGACCGCCGCCCACGTGGTGCAGACCGCCGACGCCATCGCGGTGGAGTTCCTGACCGGCGAGACGCTCAAGGCCAGGGTCGTGTCGTCCGAGCCGGCGGCCGACGTGGCGCTTCTGCAGCTCGAGCACGCGCCACGAGCGCCGTTCGTGGCCAAGCTCGGCGACTCCGATGCGGTCCAGGTGGGCGATCAGGTGTTCGTCGTCGGCGCACCTCTGGGGATCAGCCACTCCCTCACCGTCGGGTACATCGGCGCCCGCCGCCGGCCGAATGCCACCATCAGCGGCATGGCGAGGGCGGAGTACTTCCAGACCGACGCCGCCATCAACCAGGGCAATTCCGGCGGCCCGATGTTCAGCATGCAGGGCGAGGTGATCGGCATCGTCAGCTACATCCTGTCCCACTCGGGCGGCTCGGAGGGCCTGGGCTTCGCGCTCACCTCGAACGTCGCGCGTCAGCTCATGCTGGAGGAGAAGTCGTTCTGGAGCGGTCTCAACGGCTACATGCTGTCGGGCGATCTCGCGCAGGTGTTCAACGTCCCGTCGCCCGGCGTCGGCCTGCTCGTGCAGCGCATCGCTTCCGGCTCGCCGGCCGAGCGGCTTGGACTGCGGGCCGGGACGATCCGGGCGACCATCGGTGACGACGAGCTCATCGTGGGGGGGGACATCGTCCTTGCCGTCCAGGGGATCTCCCTGGCGGGGCCGAACAGCTTTCTCCTGGTGCGGCAGAAGGTCACGGAATTACGCGAGGGAGACCTGGTCTCGGTCACGGTCTTGCGCGCCGGCAAGCGGATCGAGCTGACTGGGGCGGCCCAGCCTGGGTCGTGAGAGTGGTTCGAGCCAAGCGCCCGGATCCGCGTCAGCCGAGGGAGCCCGCCAGGTAGAGGAGGATGACAACGGTCAGGGCCCAGAGGGCAACGCAGATGAGCAGCGGGCGATCGGCCAGAAGCGCATGGGTCGGGCTGCCGCCGCCTCCCTTCTGGTGGACGAGATACAGGTAGCGGAAAATTCCGTACAGGACGAACGGGACGGTCAGGTAGAGATGGCGCGTGCCGAGCTTCATCTCCACTTCGGGGGAGACCGTGTAAAGGATGTAGGCGACCAGCGTCGAGGGGGTGACGACGTTGATCATCTGGTCGATGAAATCCACCGAGTACTCGCGCAGGATGGCACGGTGCTCGTGAGGATCCTGAAGGCTCTCCAGCTCCTGGCGTCGCTTGCAGAACGCCAGGAAGAGAGACAGAAGGATCGTGCACATGATCAGCCAATGCGAGATCGGCACGTCGATCACCAGGCCGCCGCCCACGGCTCGGAGCACGAAGCCGGCGGCGATCACCATCACGTCGATGATCACCACCTCCTTCAGCCACAGGGAGTACACGACGTTCACGACCACGTAGATCAGCAGGATGGCGCCGAACGGCGGAGAGAGGGCGAAACCGGCCATCATCGATCCCGTCAGCAGGATCATGACGCTCGTCAGTGCCGGGACGGCCCCCAGCCTCTTCGAGGCGATCGGCCGCCGCGTCTTGGTCGGGTGCTTGCGGTCCCGGTCGGCGTCGAACAGGTCATTGATGATGTAGACCGCGCCGCTCGTGGCGCAGAACAGCATGAAGGCGGCCGCGGACCGCAGAAGCAGAGCGGGGTCGATCAGCTTCTTGGCGAAGATCAGAGCGGCGAATACGACGAGGTTCTTGATCCACTGCCGCGGGCGCATCGAGACGACGATGCCGACCAGCACCCCGGCGCGCGAGTTCCAGACGTTCACGGCGGCTCTCGCCACGGTCTCCTCCGTTGTGATGCGGCAGGCGATGCAAGCGGCCTACGAAGCGGGCGGCGGCGCAACTTAGCACCCGCTCCAGCGGCCGGTCAAAACCCGGAAGGACGCCGGCGTCTATAATGCGCGCCGTGCGCGTCGCCGTGTTGATCCCCGCCTGGAACGAGGAGACCTCCCTCCCCCTGGTCCTGGGATCGATCCCGGATCGCCTGGTGGACGAGGTGGTCGTGGTGGACAACGGCAGCGGCGACCGCACCGCGGCGGTCGCGAGGCTGCA
>JBIOWS010000105.1:0-4060 GCA_044868745.1 Candidatus Polarisedimenticolia bacterium | reverse complement strand
GCCAGGCGGCTCGATGTCACACTGAGCGGCGCCGCCTTCCCGGGTCGCGCCGGCATACCAGTCACAGTCCCGCACATACCACGCGTCCGTGTGTTCATTGAAAACCCCGGAAGCGCTGTGTTATTCTGCCGTGCCGACACGCCTCAACATCGGAGAGGGACGGTCAATGCGTCTGACGCGCGATCAGATAGGGCAGATTTCGCAGCGGATGATCCGCGGCCTGCTCAAAGACGAGATGATCGCCGCCGAGCGCCCGGAGGAAGCGACCGACACCCTCGTGAAGATCTTCACCGAGGATCTGGCGGCCGAAGACCGACTCAATGACGAAGTCCACGAAATTCTGAAGAACTATTCGGAGGAGATCAGCCGCGGGATGGTGAACTATCAGGAGCTCTTCCGCAAGGCCAAGGCCAGGCTGGCCCGCGACCGCAAGATGGTGATCTAGACGGCGATGAAGCTAAGCCACGAGCGCTGTGTCCACCTCTCCCACCTCTTCGTCAATGCCCTGGAGGACGACGACGGGGTCGAGTTCCTGCGCGACCCCAACGATGTCCGGCTGCGCGTCCTGCAGATCCTCGAGTCGGAGATGATCAAGGAGGAAGAGCTGGAGGAGATGATCCGTCGCAAGATCCTCGCGCAGAAGAGGGACGTCCCGGAGGGGAGCCCGGAGTGGGACCTGCTGTTCCGGAAGTACTACGACGAGGAGATGAAGAAGATCAAAAGGGTCCGCCAGTAGCCCCCGGTTCCCGTCATCCACTCTGCGCCCCATGAACGCCACTCGCCAGATCGTCGTCGGCACCGCAGGCCACATCGACCACGGCAAGAGCCTGCTGATCCGGGCCCTGACCGGGATCGATCCCGATCGCCTCAAGGAGGAGAAGGAGCGCGGCATCACCATCGACATCGGGTTCGCCAACCTGGTCCTCGCCGACGGCACCCGGGTCGGGTTCATCGACGTGCCGGGACACGAGCGCTTCGTCAAGAACATGCTGGCGGGCGTCGGCGGGATCGACCTGGTGCTGCTGGTCATCGCGGCCGACGAGTCGGTCAAGCCTCAGACCAGGGAACATTTCGACATCTGCCGGCTCCTGCACATTCGCCACGGCCTCATCGTCCTCACCAAGGCCGATCTGGTCGAGTCCGACATCCTGGACCTTGTGCGCCTGGAGGTGCGGGAGTTCGTGTCGGGATCGTTCCTGGAGTCGGCCCCCGTGGTCGCGGTCAGCAGTCGCACCGGGTCCGGCCTGAACGACCTGAAGGCAGCCCTACAGGAAGCGGCCGCGCGCATCCCCGCGCGACCGGCCACCGGCCTGCTACGCCTCCCGGTTGATCGATCCTTCAGCATCAAGGGTTTTGGGAGCGTGGTGACGGGGACCCTGATCGCGGGGACGATCCAGGAGGGAGGCGAGGTGGCGGTGCTACCGAAGCGGATGACCGCGCGGGTCCGGGGTCTGGAAGTGTTCAACAAGCCAACCACACTCGCCCTGCCGGGTCAGAGGACCGCCGTCAACCTCCAGGGGGTCGATGCCGGTACCATCGAGCGGGGGGACGTTCTCACCGAACCCGGAGTGTTGGAGCCGTCCTACCTTCTCGATGTCTCCCTGGAGGTCCTGGCGAGCGCACCGGCGGCGCTGAAAAATCTGGCCCGGGTCAGGTTCCATCACGGAACCCTGGAGGCGATGGCCCGGGTGAAGCTACTGGAGGGGGGAGCGATCCCTCCGGGCGGGAAGGCGTTCGCGCAGTTGCGGCTCGAGGTCCCCGTCGCCGCCCTCCCGGGAGACCGCTGTATCGTCCGCCGCTACTCGCCACCCCTGACCATCGGCGGGGGGACCGTTCTTCACAACCGCCCTGCCAAGCTGAAGTCGTCCACGGCGGGCGCCCGGGACCGCTTCGTGAGCCTGGCCGACCCGTCCGCCGCTTGTCGCCTGCGGGCCCTGGTGGAGGAGGCCGGGCCGCAGGGCATCGACGCGGCCGCCCTCCGCGCGCGCACCGGTCTTGATCAGGAGGAGGTCGCCGGGCATCTGGAGGGAGCGGTCCAGAGGGGGGAGCTGGTGGCTCTGCCGACGAGCGTGCGCCGCTATCTCGCCGGCACGGTCTACCAGGCTCTGTCCCGCAAGGTGCTCGCGACTCTCCAGGAGTTCCACCGCAAGGAGGCGCTCAAGGAAGGGTTCCCACGCGAGGAGCTCCGCACGCGCGTATTCTCGCGCAGCCATGCCGACGTGTTCCGCTGCCTCCTGGCCGACCTGGCCGGCCGGGGGGCGATCCGGATGGAGAAGGAGCGAGTCGCCCTGGCGACGCACCGCATCGCACTCGCCCCGCAGGAATCGGCGCTCATGGAGCAGATCGAGTCCGCCTTCGCCAGGGGAGGCGCCAACCCTCCCGACCTGGACGAGGTCGTCGCCGGCCTCAAGGCCGACCCGGGGCAGGCGATCAGGCTCTACCACCTGCTGCTCGCGCGCGGCCGGCTTGTGCGCATCCAGGACGGCAAGGTCTTCCACACGGAAGCGCTGGAGGATCTGAAGCGGCGGCTGTGGGAACTGCGGGCGCGCAGCCCCGTCATCGACATCTCCGAGTTCAAGGATCTGAGCGGCACCAGCCGCAAGAACGCCATCCCGCTCCTGGAGCACTTCGATCAGGTGCGCGTCACCCGACGCGAGGGCAACCGCCGCGTGATCCTGCCGCCGCCTGGACCGAGGGTCCTGACGAATTGACAGACCCCCGCAGCGAGTCTAAGATCGCACCGAGGTGAAAACGCATGGGTCCGATTGGCGTTCCCGAACTGGTACTGATCTTCGTCATCCTGCTGCTGATTTTCGGGGGACGAAGGATCCCCGAGCTGGCCCGAGGCCTGGGCGCCGGCATCCGTAACTTCAAGGAGGCGCTGCACGGTGAGAGCCAGGGGGAGGCGAAGGACAAGGAGAAGTAAGGGGAATCGACGATCGCGCGTCGCCGACCGGCTCTGCTGAGGCGCGCGGGGGGCCTCCAGCACATGCCGTGTTCCCCGCCACCGACATGAGCACTTCCCCGCTCCCCGCCCCGCTCCCGCACGTGAAGGAGGAGGTCGCCTTCCAGAAGGCGACCGTGGCCCGCCTTAAAAAGGACATCCTCGGGGTCGACCGCAACAGCCGCCGGCGCTACATCCGCGACTTCCAGGAGGAGTTCTCCCGGTACGAAGGGCTGTCGTCCTTCGACGACCTCCTGATCGCCTGCTACAAGGCCGACATCGTCTACATCGGCGACTACCACGCCCTGCCGGCCTCGCAGGAGTTCGCGGCGCGTCTGGTGCGGGAGATCGCGGCGCGCTCGCGCGACGTCGTCCTGTGTCTGGAGATGGTCTACGCCCGCTCCCAGCGCACCCTGGACCGCTACATGAAGGGGGAGATCCCGGAGGACGAATTCCTCAAGGGCATCCGGTACGACCTGGACTGGGGATACGACTGGGGCTGCTACCGCAGGCTGTTCGACGCGGCCCGGGAACAGGGAGTCGCGGTCTTCGGGATCGACTGCGAGCCGCGCAGCGGGTTTCGCTACATTCGCAAGCGGGACGCGCACGCCGCCGCCTGCATCGCGGGTATCGCGAACCGTCGGCCGGGAGCCAAGATCGTGGTCGTCGTCGGCGAGTCGCACCTCGCCCGCAACCACCTGCCCCGCCGGGTCGGCACCAGCCTGAAGAAGAGGGGCCTCGAGAGGCGCGGCGTCATCGTCCTGCAGAACCTGGAAGAGGTCTACTGGCAGCTCGCGGAGCGCGGCCTGCAGGACGTGGACGTGGTCAGTCTCGGCCCCGATCGTTTCTGCTATTTCAACGCCAGCCCCATCGCCAAGTACGAGGCGTACCGTCAGACCCTGGAAGGATGGAAGGAGGATCGGGAGGACGACGAGAGCGTCGATCTGACCTCGACCGTCTACAGCATGATCGACACCATCCTCAAGTTCCTGAGGGTGGACAAGTACACCTACAGCGTGCGGCTCAAGGGACGGAGCCGCGAGTTCCTGGTGGACTTCTATCCGGACGTCTATTCCGGGCTGGAGACGAAGGAGATCAAGCGGCTGCTGCGCGGTC
>JBIOWS010000104.1:0-3986 GCA_044868745.1 Candidatus Polarisedimenticolia bacterium | reverse complement strand
CGCCATCGGCTTTTTCTGGCTCGGAGGCAGGGTCTTGGACCTCCTCGAGGAGGGGATTTTCCGTCAGTTCCTGGGTGACCTCTTCCTGCAGCTCGAGTTTGGTCATCTGCAGAAGCTTGATCGCCTGCTGGAGCGAAGGCGTCATGATCAGCTTCTGCGACATCCGCAGATTGAGTTTCTGCTCGAGTGCCATCGTCTGCCTTCAGTCCGCCGGGTAAGCGCTGGGGGGCGCCTCGACCGTTTCGTGCCCGACCAGCCGAAAATTGGCTCCCAGGTAAATTTCCCTTACCTGGGGATCGGCTGCCAGCTGGTCGGGGCTCCCCTTCCGGAAGATCCTCCCCTCGGCGATGATATACGCACGGTCAGTGATCCGCAGCGTTTCCTGGACGTTGTGATCGGTCATGAGGATGCCGATCCCCTTCGCCTTCAATTGATAAATGATTTTCTGTATGTCTGCAACCGCGATCGGGTCAATTCCGGAGAACGGTTCGTCGAGGAGCATGAACGAGGGGGAGATGACCAGGGCCCGGGCGATCTCCGCGCGGCGCCTCTCGCCCCCCGAAAGATTGTAGGCGGGGCTTCTCGCCAGATGGGCTATTTTCAGTTCCTCGAGGACCGCCAGGGTTCTCTGCCGAATCTCCTCGCGAGGCATATCCAGCGTCTCCAGGATCGCGATCAGGTTCTCCTCGACGCTCATCTTTCGAAAGATGGAAGGCTCCTGAGGCAAGTAGCTGATGCCACTCCGGGCTCTCAGGTACATCGGCAGACGCGATACGTCATGTCCCCCGAGAAGGATCCGTCCGGAGTCGGGGCGGACCAGCCCGACGACGCAATAGAACGTGGTCGTCTTACCCGCGCCGTTCGGCCCGAGGAGACCTACCACCTCACCGCTCTGGATCTGGAGGGAGATGTCCTGGATGACCGGCCGCCCGCGGTAACTCTTGGTCAGCCCCTCAACGGTTAGTTTTCGGCTCAACGGGCTGGACTTCCTTGGTTTCAGGCTTGAGGGTGATCCAGGTCCGGCCGCCGCGAGCGGATTCGGTCAGAATCCTATCACCGGCCAGATCGAATGTCAACGTTTGACCGCGCATGGTGCGTCCCGTGGGCGTGTCCACGACCTCCGCCAATCCCTCGTCGTCCTTCAAAATCAATAGGTCTTGGTCGCCTAGGTATTCGGCTCGGCGCGCAGAGCCGAAGCTTCCGCCTCGCTTCATGGCGATCGATCCCGATGCCTCAATTCGGTCCAGATCGCGGCGGCCTTCGTGCGCCTTCAGAAAGACATCCATGGCGTCCGCGGTCAGCGTGGCGTCGAGGCGTGTCAAGCGGACATGCTCCCTATACCTGCCCACCCCGGCGACATCCTCGAACAGCAGGCTGCCGGCCGTGATCGTGGTGACGGTGGGGCGCCCGGAAGCCCCTCGTCCCTCGACGCGCCGCTGTGTGAAGCGCGCCATAACGTTGACGTTGGCCCGCAGTTGCCGCGCAGCCTCATCGATTTCGATCTCCTCTCCCTGGATGCTGTTGCCCTCCTGCCAGGCACGCGCGGAGCCTCTGTACACCGCCCGCCCGGAAGAACGGTCGGCTCGCAGTTCCTGCGCCTGGAAAGATACGGCCGAGCGCCCGCTGAATCCAGGGGCGCCCCCCTCCCCCTCCGTCTGACCCGGCAGGGACACGGTGCGCACATCACCCCGCGCCTCGAGGATCTGCCGATCGGGGTGCAAGTCGATCTCCTGGGCGGCGATGCGGTCCCTGTCCGTCATGACGACCGGGTCGCCGCGCAGCTCCATCCGATCCTGGCCGTGCTGGTATCGCACCGATCGGCTGCGCGCGGTGTAGGCTCCCGACGTAAAGCGACAGCTCCCGGAGGCCTCGGCCTCGTCGATGAATTGACCCTGGCTCGACAGACGCGCCGTGAGGCTGTCTGCGCGCAGCTCGTCCCCCGCCCCCCTGCCCACGGGCGACGTCAGCGTCGCGACGACCTCGCCGAATGCGCTCAATCCGCTGATGCGCCTCCGGCTCTCGTCGAAAGCGAGCTTCAGGTAGTTCGCGTAGAGCGTGTCCCTGTCGCGGACCAGCTTGACGTTGTCGCTCAGAACGACGAGGTTGTCGGAGAGTGCGGCGATCAGGTCTCCAGAGCTGACCGTGATCGGTGCCCCGCCGTCCTGGCCATTCACCTTGAGAACGACCTTGTCGGGGATCTTGATCTGGCGCTCCGCGGCCAGGTAATTGAGACCGCGCCCCTGGCCCTCGATCCCTCCGGCGGTGAAGGCTATTTCGTCGGCGGTGAAAATCACGTCGCGGTCGCTGTCATAGAATAAGGTCCCGGTCCGCAGCGAGACGCCCTCGCCCGTCTCGATCGCCACGTCCCCCTCCAGCTGGGCACGACGCGTTAAGGCATCGAACTGCCCTTCCGCACCGGCCACCTGGATCGTTCCCCCCGACTCCTCGTGAATCGTCAGGTGCACGCCCTCGAGGAGCTTGCGTTCCCCTTTGAAGCCGGTCACCGTCCGGGCGCGGAGCGTGAAAGCGGGACGACCCTCCCGGCTGCCTTCGATCTTGAATTCGTCCGACTTGTCCATCACCGGTCCCTGAGCCGGCGAGGCCGGAGTGACGGGAGCCATGGTGATCTTCGTTTGGGATCTGCCCTCACGGCGCCCGAAACTCAACACCAGCGCCAGGGCGAAGCCCGCCAGAACCAGCAGCACAAGGGCGCGCAGCGCCATGACTGCGCGCAGCGGCCGGATATGGACACTGTCGCCCCTCCGTGGAGCAGCATCCTTGTGGGATCGAGACGTCCGGGTCATCCAGCCTCCGGCCCCCCTGGCCTAGCGTCCCCGGAAGGACGGTTTGCGTTTCTCCATGAAGGCCCGAGTCCCCTCCCGCATATCCTCCGTCGCGCAGGTCAGGCCGAACAGGGCCGCTTCGAGCTCCAAGCCGCCGGCCTGCGTCATCTCCAGGCCCTGATGGATCGCCCGGAGCGCGTAGCGGATCGCTAGGGGGCCGCGGGACAATATCGTGCGGGCCAGCGCTTCGGAGGCGGGCAGCAGCTGGGCGGACGGCACCACCCGGTTCACCAGCCCGATCCGGTACGCCTCGGCTGCGTCGATCGGCTCTCCCGTCAGGATCAGCTCCGACGCCCGTCCCCTCCCCACGAGGCGGCTCAAGCGTTGCGTCCCACCGTACCCTGGAATGATTCCAAGGGTCGTCTCCGGCTGGCCCAGCCGGGCACTGTCGGAGGCGATCCGCAGCGTGCACGCCATCGCAAGCTCCAGACCTCCTCCCAGCGTATAGCCGTTGAGGGCCGCAAGGCTCGGCTTGCCGAGCGACTCCAGGCGGTCTAGAACAGTTTGGCCGGCTCGGGAGTAGGCCGTTCCCTCGACTGGACTCTGGGCGGCGAGCTCGGCCACGTCCGCCCCGGCGACGAACGCTTTCTCCCCGATCCCGGTCACGATGACGACACCCACCTCCGGGTCCTCACGGGCGGCCGCCACGGCGCGATCGATCTCCTGCATCGTCAATCGGTCCAGGGCATTGAGCTTCTCCGGACGATTGATGGTCAATCTTCCGATCCGCTCCCTCACTTCGTACAACAGGCGGTTGGAGGTGGTCATTTCCCAGCGCTCCCTCCCGGACGCTCGCTCATCGCCGGGTCAGAAAATCATTCGGCTTCGGCACATCCGAACTGTAATCATAGAACCCTTTCCCACTCTTGCGGCCATGCAGACCAGCCAGCACCATGCGCTTCATCAATGGAGGCGGGGCGAACCGGCGCTCCCGAAACTCGTCGAACATGATGTTGGCGATGAAGTAGGTCGTGTCGATGCCTACCAGGTCGAGAAGGGTCAAAGGACCCATCGGGTGACCGCAGCCGAGCTTCATTCCCTGATCGATGTCTGTAATGCTCCCCACCCCCTCCTCAAGCGCCCGAATGGCGTCGAGGATATAGGGGACGAGCAATCGGTTGACGATGAAGCCGGTGCGGTCGG
>JBIOWS010000103.1:0-3386 GCA_044868745.1 Candidatus Polarisedimenticolia bacterium | reverse complement strand
GTGCTGATCAACGAGGCGGGAGAGCCGATCGGGACCCGCATCTTCGGGCCGGTCGCCCGCGAGCTGCGGGAGAAGAATTTCATGAAGATCGTCTCGCTGGCTCCGGAGGTCATCTGACGATGCCGGCGACGGGTAGCCACCGCATCCTGCACATCCGCCGCAACGACACCGTCCGTGTCCTGGCCGGAAAGAACAAAGGCCGCAGCGGGCGGGTGCTGCGCGTCCTCCCTTCGGAGGGGAGGGCGATCGTCGAGGGGGTGAACTTCGTCCGGAAGCACACCAAGGCCAACCCCCAGAAGAACATCAAGGGCGGGATCCTGGAACGGGAGGCCCCGGTGGATGTGAGCAATCTCATGCCGGTCTGCGCCGAGTGCGGCAAGCCGACGCGCGTCGGCCACAAGGTGCTGGACGACGGCAAGAAAGTGCGGTCCTGCCGTCACTGCGGCGGGATCCTGGACAAGTAGGAGTATCGATGGCGCAACAGGCAGCTGCGACCGCACCCGTGGGACGTTACGTGCCGCGACTGAAGCAGGCCTACAAAGCGGACGTCGTGCGCCAGATGATGGAGCGCTATGGTTACAGGAATCCCATGGCCGTGCCGCGGTTGCACAAGGTCGTGATCAACATGGGCGTCGGCGAGGCCACGCAGAACATCAAGATCCTGGACGCCGCGGTGGACCAGCTCTCGGCCATCGCGGGACAGAAGCCGGTCGTGCGACGCGCCCGCAAGTCGATCGCAAACTTCAAAGTCCGCAAGGGGATGCCGATCGGCTGCTCGGTGACGCTGCGGGGCGACAGGATGTACGACTTCTTCGACCGCTTGGTGACCATCGCCCTGCCGCGGGTCCGCGATTTCCGGGGGCTCTCGACGCGCGCCTTCGACGGCCGGGGGAACTACACGCTGGGACTCCGCGACCAGCTCGTGTTCCTGGAAGTCAACTACGCCAAGGTGGACAAGGTGCACGGGATGAACGTCACCGTCGTGACCACGGCCAAGACCGACGAGGAGGCCAAGAACCTGCTCACCCTTCTCGGCATGCCGTTCCGGCGCGATTAGGGGCAGGAGGGAGAACGATGGCAACGACAGCCTGGGTGGCGGCCATGATGAGGAAGTCGAAGTACGCCATCCGTCACCGCAACCGCTGCCGGCGGTGCGGACGGGCACGCGGCTTCCTGCGCAAGTTCCAGATGTGCCGGATCTGCTTCCGAAATCTGGCCCTGCAGGGACTCGTGCCGGGCGTGACGAAATCGAGCTGGTGAACTTTCCACTGAGGAGACGATGACCGATCCGATCGCCGACATGCTGACGCGCATCAGGAACGGGGTGCGCTCCGGGCACGCCCACGTCCTGATCCCCCACTCGAAGCTCAAGCTGGGGATCGCTCATATTCTTCATCGCGAGGGGTACCTCGCGGGCGTGAGCGTCGTGGAGAAGGGAAAGTTCAAGGTTATCCGAGTCGTGTTGCGCTACGACAGGGAAGGAAAACCGCTGATCTCCGGGCTGATGATGGTCAGCCGCCCGGGCCGGCGGATCTACGCCGGTCACCAGAAGATCCCCGCCGTCATGGGGGGCCTGGGGCTGAGCATCCTGTCCACGCCACGGGGGCTGCTGAGCGCCGAGGAGGCGCGCCGGGCCGGTCTGGGGGGTGAGATCCTGTGCAGCGTCTGGTGAGGAGGGCCCGGTGTCGCGCATAGGTCGCATGCCGATCCCGATCCCGACGGGGGTCCAAGTGAAGGTCGAGGGCCGCTCCGTGCTGGTCGAAAAGGGGAAGGTCGCCCTCTTCAACCCGCTGCCGCCCGGCATTACCTGCTCCGTGGCTTCGGGCGCCGTGACGTTCGCACGCGACGCGGACACTCGCCAGTTGCGGGCGCTGCACGGTCTGACCCGGGCGCTGGTGGCGAACGCCGTCAAGGGAGTGCATCAGGGCTTCTCGAAAGAGCTGGAGATCGTCGGGATCGGCTACAAGGCCCAGGTGCAGGGACGCGTGCTGCAGATCGCACTCGGTCTCTCCCATCCGGTCGAGTACCCCATCCCGGACGGCATCGAGATCAAGGTGGACAAGCAGGTCCGGCTGCTGATCGCCGGGGCCGACCGGCAAAAGGTCGGCCAGGTGGCGGCCGAGATTCGCGGCCTGCGTCCTCCGGAGCCGTACAAGGGGAAGGGGATCAAGTACGTGGACGAGGTGATCAAGAAGAAGGCGGGCAAGGCCGGCAAGACGGGTGCCGGCGCCGCGGCGGGCGCCTGACGATGGTTCACGAAGTCGACAAGATCCGGGCCAGGGAGAAGAGGCACGCGCGGGTCAGGGCCCGGATGGACGGGAGCTCTGCGCGTCCGCGTCTGTGTATTTTCAGGAGCGCCAAGCACCTCTATGTCCAGGCGGTGGACGACGCCCGAGGCGCCACTCTGGCGAGCGCGTCCACGTTGGAGCTGCGCGGTCAGGAGAAGCGAACGGGAAACGTGGCCGCCGCCAAGCAGGTCGGCGCGCTCATCGCACAGAAGCTGAAGGAGAAGGGGCTGGAGCGGGTCGTTTTCGATCGCGGCGGCTACCTGTATCACGGCCGCGTGAAGGCGGTGGCGGACGCCGCGCGGGCCGCCGGGCTCAAATTCTAGCGGAGCAAGGGAATCCGCGATCGAGGGGGACGAGTGCCGAGGATCAAGGCGGACGCGCTGGAGCTGAAGGATCGGGTCGTGCACATCAACCGCGTGACCAAAGTCGTGAAGGGCGGAAAGAACTTCCGCTTCTCCGCCCTGGTGGTGGTGGGCGACGGGAGGGGTCACGTCGGTTACGGCGCCGGCAAAGCCAAGGAGGTGCCGCAGGCGATCGCCAAGGGGATCGACCACGCCAAGCGGAACCTGATCCGTATCCCGCTCAAGGGGAACACCATCCCGCACCCGGTGCTGGGGATATTCGGGGCCGGCCAGGTGATGCTCAAGCCGGCGTCGCCCGGCACGGGCGTTATCGCGGGTGGGGCCGTCCGCGCGGTCGTGGAGTCGGCAGGCATCCAGGACGTGCTGACCAAGTCCCTGGGCACCACCAACCCGCATAACGTCGTGAAGGCGACCTTCGACGCGCTCTTGAAGCTGCAGGATCCGCGCGAGCACGAGCAGCGGCACCGGCCGGACACCGATGGGCCGCCCCAGGTCGAGCCGCCCGTTGAAACCGCAAGCGTCGGTGTCCCGGAGCGGCTCGATGCCTGAAACTCCGAAAGGGCCCAGGACCCGGAAGACGAAGGAGGCCGCTCCGCGCAGGTCATCGGCGGCCGGCCGATCCAAGCCGGGCGGAACCGCCTCCGCGAAGAAGCGGACCGCGTCCCCGGAAAAGGACGGAGCGCGTGCCGTCGCCGCGGAGGCGCCCGTCCAAAAGCAGTCGGCGAAGGGCGCGGTG
>JBIOWS010000102.1:0-3664 GCA_044868745.1 Candidatus Polarisedimenticolia bacterium | reverse complement strand
ATCCACCTGCGCTATCTCAACCCCTTCCCGCGCAACCTCGGGGAGATCCTGCGGCGCTTCGAGAAGATCCTCGTGCCGGAGTTGAACCTCGGGCAGCTGCGCCTGCTGATCCGCGCCCGCTTCCTGGTGGACGCGGTCGGCCTGAACAAGGTCCAGGGCAAACCGTTCAAGGTCTCGGAGATCGCCCGGGCGATCGACGGGCTTTTGTGAGGTCAGTCGAGATGGCATCGAATGCGTTGACCCGGGCCGATTTCGCCACCGACCAGACGGTGCGCTGGTGCCCGGGCTGCGGCGATTACTCCATCCTGGCGCAGACCCAGAAGCTGATGCCGAGCCTGGGGATCCCGCGCGAAAACATCGTGTTCGTCTCGGGGATCGGCTGCTCCAGCCGGTTCCCGTATTACATGAACACCTACGGCTTCCACAGCATCCACGGACGCGCCCCCACCTTCGCGACGGGCCTCAAGGTGAGCCGCCCCGAACTGTCGGTCTGGGTGGTGACGGGGGACGGCGACGGCCTGAGTATCGGCGGCAACCACCTGATCCATGCGATGCGCCGGAACCTCGACATCAAGATCCTTCTCTTCAACAACCGTATCTATGGCCTGACCAAGGGGCAGTACTCGCCGACCAGCGAGTTCGGCAAGCGGACCAAGTCGAGCCCGTTCGGCACGGCCGAGCAGCCGATCAACCCCCTCGGCGTCGCTCTGGCGTCCGAGTGCACCTTCGTGGCGCGCTCGGTCGACACCGATACGCAGCACCTCACCCACATCCTGGAGCGCGCCGCGCAACACAAGGGGACCGCCTTCGTGGAGATCTACCAGAACTGCAACATTTTCAACGACGGTGCCTTCGACGCCTTTGCAGCCCGGGAGGTCCGGGCCGACCGGATGATCGCTCTGGAGCACGGCAAGCCGCTCATCTTCGGCAAGGATCGCAGCCGTGGAATCCGGCTGAGGGGCCTGGAACCGGAGGTCGTCAGCCTCGGGAAAGACGGCGTGACCGAAGGCGACCTGCTGGTCCACGACGAGCGCGCGCCCGAACCGGCGCTCGCCTATCTCCTGTCGCGGATGAGCTACCCGGAGTTTCCGGTCCCGGCCGGAGTCTTCTACTCCGCCGACCGGCCGCGTTTCGAGGAAATTCTCGAGGCGCAGGGGAACCAGGCGACCGCCAAGATGGGGGCCGGCAGCCTCGATCGCCTGCTCACCTCCGGCGCGACCTGGAAGGTGTCCTGACGTGACCTGTCCCGACTGCGGGCACGACAACATCGACGGCCTCGATTCCTGCGAGCACTGCGGTCAGGACCTGCGATCCTTCGACATCCCGGGGCAGAAGGCCGGCCAGCAGCGTCACATCACGGAGACGCCCCTGCGCGAGCTCGACCCGCCCCCGGCGCTCACCGTCGGCCCCGGCGATGCGGTGGCCGGGGTCATCCGCCTGATGCAGAAGGAAAGACAGGGGAGCGCCGTGGTGATGGAGGACGGTCGGATCGTCGGAATCTTCACCGAGCGTGACGCCCTCAACCGCCTGACGGGACAGAGCCTCGACCTCGAGAGGCTGGCGGTCCGCGACGTCATGACGCGCGACCCCAAGGTCCTCAAGGAGGACGACAGCCTCGCCTTCGCCATGCACTGGATGTCGGTGGGCAGCTACCGCCACATCCCGATCGTCCGCAAGGGTCACGCTCCCCGCTTCATCTCGGTGCGAGGCGTCCTCCGCTACCTCCACGAGCACGCGCGCTAGCGGCTTCCGAGCTACGGGCAGGTCAGCAGGGAGCAGTCTGCGGGGGGGCAGCGTTCCGCGACGAAGGGGCCGCTGGTCTCGCAGGGGAGCCCGTTGCCGCAATCCCCGAGGCCGGAGAGCCTCAGCACATCGCTGCCGCCGAAACTCTCCTCCCGATCCCCGAGGGTGCCGGTCTGGACCTCGTGGACCTTCAAGGAGCAGCTCCCGCTCACCGCCACGGTCTGATCGTAGGCGAGCGTCACCACGTCCCCACCCAGGCTGCCAGCGCCGGCCGCGACGAGCGTGCCACAGAGATCACGCAGCTCGGTAGCGAGCGTCGCGCCGGATTGCACGATCCGGAGAACCCCCTCGTCGGCGAGCGGGAAATGTCCTGCCACGCAGGCATCGCCGCCGAAGCTCGCCGTGTATCGCCAGGTTCCGGTGAGGTCGGGGCCCCTCTCCGCCGTCATGTGTATCGGCAAGCCCGAAAGGGGGCCGCGTTCCTGCCGATCGACAGAGCAGCCCGGGCCCGACAGGGCAAGGCAGAGCGTCAGTGCAGCCAGGTGCCACGACGTACGTCCCGGATTCACCGCTCCTGCTCCCTATTGTTAGGGTTGTACGGCGATCCGGCCCGCCGCGCAAGGACTTACTGCGTGAGCTTTTCGCCCTTGGCGAAGGCGCTGAGGAACCTGGCGATGTCCTCGCCGAGGGACTCGCAGTCGCTGCGCAGCTTGGAGAGGTATCCGCCCCCGAACGCACCCATGACCGCGATGCGCTTCTGCGTGAACTCCGCCAGGAGCTCGCCCTTGGTGTTCTTTACCGTTCCGGTGACCTCAAGGCCCGATTTCCCGGCCCCGAAGCCGCCCCAGTAGCGCTTGGCCTTGCTGCCCGGATCGATCTGTGTGAACCGACCCTCGACCACCAGGGCGTTCTCGGGAAGCTCGCTCCCTTCATCCACGCGCACTTGCGGGAACGGTCCGCTCTTGGTGAGTTCCGCCTTGAACGCGTCGGCGAGCAGCTTGGGGCCCTCCGCCTGGAGGGTCTTCACCGCCTCGACTCTCGATTCCCTGCCCCCCTCCCCTCCGGTCCCCAGGTCAGCCCCTGCCGAGGAGAACGGCCGGATGACGACCACGGCGTCCGAGGGGATCGTGGTCGTCGTCAGTCGGATGTCATCGAGAATTCCATTCTCGATGTGCATCGGATTCTGCTGTTTCTCTTCCTTGGGCTTCGCCATCGTGCCCGGCGGAGATCCGCCCAATGTCGCCGTCAGCACGGCGAGGGCGGTGATCCATCGGGCCGGCGCCGACAGCGTGCGAGGCATTGCGACGGGAGACGATCCGAAGCGGTTCATGAGCGACCTCCTGGGTGATGCACTCTGTGACGAGATGATTGATTGCGTTGGTGCCGAAGACAGGATTTGAACCTGCACGCCCTTGCGGGCACTAGACCCTGAATCTAGCGCGTCTGCCAGTTCCGCCACTTCGGCACGCGGGCTTGCGCGGGCGCATACGATAGCAGGAGAGGAACGGGCCGCGCAAGGCTGGGAAGAGCTGAGCAGGGCTAACGCGGCGTGTACGAGCGGCTGATGTTGAAGCCGAGGCGGAAATCCTTCTGGTCCAGATCGAGGTCTCCGCCGGGGGCGTACAGGTCGGTGTGGGAGGCGGCGGTATTGGTGGCGATGAGGTGGAAGACGTGCCGGGCGGTGGCGATGCTGAACCCCAGGGAGGCGCCCTGTTGCGCGGTCTTGACGCCTGAAGTCTGAGCGATCCACTCGGCGGTGAGGGCCATCTTGGAGTTCAGGTGCAGCTCGGCGCCGGCTCCCACGACGCCGGTCCCCCGCGTATCGGCGCCGTCCTCGTAATTGGTGCGCGTCACGTAGGTCGGGACGAGCATTGCCGAGACCCACCTGCCGAGCCTCCGCCCGAGGATCGCCTGTACGCCC
>JBIOWS010000101.1:0-4637 GCA_044868745.1 Candidatus Polarisedimenticolia bacterium | reverse complement strand
GGAGAGATCGCGTTTGCGCGGTCCACCTCTCCGGAGGATCGCCTGGGCGCCCATCTGCTGTCGCGGGGCCGGATCACACCGGAGCAGCTTCAACAAGCCACACCCCTGGTCGGGGCCCAGGAGCGGCTCGGCAAGGCATTCGTCCGTCTCGGCATTCTCACCCCGTCGGAGCTGTGGACCGCCGTGCAGGGGCAGGTGACGGAGATCATCTACTCCCTGTTCCACTGGAAGGAGGGGCTGTTCGAGTTCCGGGAAGGGGCCCCCTCGGAGGAGAGGATCGCCCTCGACACCAGCGTGATGAATCTCATCATGGAGGGGACACGACGCCTGGATGAGTGGTCGCGCGTCAAGGAGAGGATCCAGAGCGATCGAGTGATCCTGGCGCCGATCAAGGCGCTGGAGGATGTGGTCCGCGCGGCGCAGCCCTCCGCCTTCGAGCGCACGGTTCTTGGGCTGGTGGACGGGCGGCGGACCGTGCGCGAGGTCGTCGCGCTGGCAGGGAGAGAGGAATTCGCCACCTGGCAGGCCCTCTACTCCCTCCTGTCGGCGGGGGCTGTCCGTGTGCAGCTTCTTGTGTTCGACGCGGCGGAGCGGGAACCGGCCCGCCGTCCAGGCGAAGCGGACGACGAACTGCTCGAAGGCACCATCGACCGGTACGGGGGGGCGATCTCCATGCTCCTGGTCCGCGCCTCGTCAGCGGGCGGAGCCGCGGAGACGGCGCGCCTCCGCAGGCGCCTGCGCGAGGCGCAATTCGAACAGGCCGACCTTCTCAAGGAGATGGCGATCGACCCGGAGGGTCGGATCGATCGGCGCGTCCTGCTCGCCAATGTGGCCGATTTCCCCGCGGGCGAACGTGCCCGCCTGCTGCAGGGCGCCCTCCGCCGGCTCCTGGGCCTGCTGGCGAACGACCTGAAGGGGAAGGTGGCCGTGGACGACGTGATCGCAGCGGTCGGAGACAAGGGCTGAAGTCTCAGGAGGCGCGGCGCGCGCGGGCCATGAGCGTGCGGGCGATCTCGAACCTGGCGCGTCCGGCCGGCATCCCTCTGACGTGGTCGAGGAGGGCCTGCCTGGCGGCCGCATCCAGCCGAACCGGCCGGCCGGAGGAGACCTCCACCTCGGCCCCGACCTCCTCATACAGCGTTTCCGGATCGGTCTCCTGGCTCGCCGGCCAATCGAATGTGAGGCATGCGGGCTCCAGCTCGGGCGGGAGGGGCATACGCGGACCGGTGAGGACGAGCATGGCACGGGATGTCTCCATCTCCATCACCATCTCGCGCAGCGTGCGGACGACCGCCCTGTCCTCCAGGCACGGCCGGAAATCGGCCAGGATGTAGAGTCCTTTGCTCTTCTGGCGCCGGATGAATTCCAGGGCCCGGCTCGGATCGCGGTACACCTCACCCAATGATTGGCCGGGATCCTTCAGGAGTCCGCGGGCCGCCGACCAAGTGTAGAACTCCCGCTCCAGCGCCGCGGCCATCTGGCGTAGCGCGGTGATGGCGCCCCTCTCCTCCCAGGTTTGCAGGCAGACGATCGGCACCTGCATGCGCATTCTCCCCGTGTCCAGACTCGCCTCCGTGCGAAAGATCGCCTCGAGGTCCGCGGGGATCTCCGGCGCCTCCTCCGAGGGTATGGGTGAGGCGGGGGGAGACACCTCCTCAGGGGCCGCGGGGCGCGGCGATGGGGCCGCAGCGGCGGCTGGCCGCTGCGTCGCGGCCGGAGGCGGCGGGGCCGCGGGAGGGGGCACGGGCGGTCGCGGCTGGGCCGCCGCGGCGACCCTGGGCCCGTTCCCCCCGCCTCGGGCGGCCGCCACGGCACGCATCGCCTTCTCGATCTCCTTTTCCACTACGTCGAGATCGTCGAACGGCTTGAGGAGGACGCTGCGCGCCCCGATCCTGCGGGCGGTCTCCACGTTTTCCGGGGTGGCATTGGCGGTCATCACCAGGATCTCCGGCTTGAAGTTGATCTTCTTCATATCGGTCATCAGCTCGAGACCGGTGAAACCGGGCATGTGGATGTCGGTCAGGACGATGTCGATCCTCCCTTCCGCGAAGTACCGCACCGCCTCCTTCCCTTCGCCGGCAATCAGGAGATTGAACTCAGGGCGCCCCGACAGGAGCTCGTTGAGGAGCCGCCGGATGTTCGGATCGTCATCGATGATCAGGAGGTTATACGACGGCATCGCTCACCCTCAACGCAGACTGATGACGCGCACCCGCTTCTCCCCGCTGGCGGCCGCTTTCGGAGTCGCCTCGACCTCCTGCCGGGCCATCGGGACCTGAATGGTGAAGGTCGTTCCCTCGCCGGGTCTGCTCTGTACCGTGATCTCGCCCTTATGATCCTTGACGATGCCGTAGGAGACGGACAGGCCGAGGCCGGTCCCTTTGCCCACCGGCTTGGTGGTGAAAAAGGGGTCGAAGATCCTGCCGAGTACTTCGGGCGGGATGCCGCTGCCGGTGTCGGTCACCCGGATGACCGCGGACGAGCCGACCGCCTCGGTGGAGACGGTGACCGTGCCTCCCTTGTCCATGGCGTCGCCGGCGTTGATGAACAGGTTCAGGAGGACCTGCTCCATCTGGTTGGCGTTCCCGATGACCTGGAGCGCCTCGACGCACGGGCGATTGACGAGGGCGACCTCCTTCATCATAAGTTGGTGTGAGACCAGCTTCACGGAGTCCGCCACGACGACGTTGAGATCGATGGGGCCCATCTCGGCCGTCTCCTGTCGGGCGAAACGCAGGAGGTTCTTGAGGATCTCGAGGGATCGGTCGGTCTCCCGCTCGATCGTCCTGAAATATTCGCCCAGGGGATGATCCGCAGGAAGCTTCCGGAGGCCCATCTGGGCGTAGCCGCGGATCGAGGTCATGGGGTTCTTGACCTCGTGCGCGATCCCGGCGCCGAGCTGGCCGAGCGCGGTCATTTTCTCGGACTCCATCAGCCTCCTGTTGGCTTCCTTGAGCTTCGCCTCGCGCTGCGACAGCTCCTCCGTCATGCGCTTGAACCGGTCCGCCAGGGCGCCGATCTCGCCCGCACCGGCCGGCGGGATGTGGACGTCGAACTGGCCCTGGCCGATCTGCTCGGTGGCCCGCGTCAAGGCGATGAGGGAGCGCGTGATCGAGGAGGAAAACAGGAGACCCAGGCTGAGCGCTACCACGCAGACGATGCCGGCCAGGATGAGCGAGCGCGTGACCAGGCGGCGCGCCGCCTCGAAGGCGCGCGCCTTCGGGATCTGGACCACCGTCCACAATCCCAGGTCTCCCACGGGCGCGTAGGCGGCCAGCATCGGGGTTCCGGAGGCCACGTACTCCCGGGTGCCCGCCGTCCTTGCCGTCTTCGGCAGGAGCACCTCGAAATCGGGGGCCGACGCGCCGGCCTTGCCCAGCCCGGCGCCCGCTGCGGTCCCGTACGAGACGAGAGGCTGTCCTGCGCTGTCCGTGACGTAGACATCGAACAGGCGCGAGCCACCCCGTATCGTGTACAGGCGAGCCAGGGAGCACTCGGCGACCAGGACGGGGCCCGGGGTCCGGTCGGGCCCCTGGAGCGTCCGCACCGCCAGCGTGAAGGTGGCCGCCTTCGGGGATAGCCCGAGCCGGGCGATGAACGGTTTCTCCACGGTGATGGCACCGAAGGGCACGCCCCCCTTGAGGTAAGCCTCGTGCGCCGCTTCGACCGAGAGCCCGACCTCGCTGAGGGCGCGCGACAGGGAGAGATTCCTCAGACCGCCGTCGGCGCCGAGCTCGCTCAACAGCAGAAACTCCGGGTATTGCTGCAGCATCGATACGAGCAGCGCGTTGCGCTCCGGACCGGGAGGCACCGGGAAGCGCGCGGCGTCGGCGAAGATGCGCATCTTTTCAGTCAGGTGCCGCACGTTCGCCTGGATCTCGTCGGCGATCTTGATCGCCTGAGACGCATTCAGGTCGAAAATGTAGGACGACTTGTCCTCCTGGAACAGGAGGACGGCCTGGCTGGCGACCAGGCCGATGGAGGCGCCCAGGATCAGAAACATCCCGATCAGCAGCTTGGCGCGCAGCCCGAGCCGGTTCATCGGTTCCCTGACACGGCGGCGTTCGACCTCTTGGTGCCCTTGTAGGTGATCAGACGCTTGCCGTAGGTTGCATTGCCCGCCGGATCGACCGCTTCGATGGTGGCCAGGTTGACCCCCTCTTTCAGCGTGAGGGAATACACGAACGATCCGTCCGGACCGAGGGGGATCTTCTGCCCGTTCACCTTGACGCGGGCTTCCCGGTCGGTTTTCCCTTTCAGGACGACGCTCGGGCCGGGGGAGACGAACATCTCGGGGGGCGACACGATCTCCAGGGTGGGGGGCGCCTCGTCATGCACCGCCCGCACCGACCGGATGGCGCTGTAGGGTCCCTCGAACCCGTCCGCGTCCTGGGCCCGCACCCTCCAGTAGTAGGTCCCGGGTTGGAGGTTCCTCAGGGTGAACGAGACCCCCTCCACCATCTCGTCTGCGAATACCCTCTTGAACGCTGCATCGGTCGCCACGACGATCCTGTACCCCCTGGCCCGCTCCGCTTTTCGCCAGGCCATGTCGACACGCGGCGGCTTGCGCAGGTAGGCGTAGGTCGTGCCGTCGTCGGGAGAGTCGAGCTGCGGCGCCGCCGGCAGGAGGCGGGGCT
>JBIOWS010000100.1:0-4904 GCA_044868745.1 Candidatus Polarisedimenticolia bacterium | reverse complement strand
GCGAGGAGGTCCTGCGCCACGTCGTCGGAGATCCCTGGCGACGGTATGCGCACCGGCGCCGGTCCATCCATGGCGCGCAGGAACAGATCGGCTTGTCCGAAGCAGTCCGCGAGCGACTTCTCCGTGGACTCCGGATAGCCGAGCTGTGACTGAAGGGACAGCCGGCCCTCCGAATCGAGCAGGAAGGCGGCGCCGATCGAGACCCCCGCCGCGTCGAAGCAGTTGTGCAGCGCATCCTCGGTGACCGTCTCGACCGTGGGAGTGCCCTTGCTCACGACGGCCAGGCCGGCGCCGATGGCGAGCTGCGCCTCCAGCAGCGACACACGTTGGGTCAGGCTGCGGTTGAGGTGCGTCTGCCGTTCGAGCTGCCGGACGACGCGGCTCGTGTATTCGGCCGTCGGCAGCTCACCCGCCTGGGCCACCGGGGGGGGCGGCGATCCGTTCAGGGCATCCAGCAACGCATTCCGCAGATCGAGGGCGTCCGAGCTGCGCCGGACGAAGGCGTTGGCTCCCGCGCGTCGTGCCAGCGCGAGATCCTCCTCCTCGACGTAAGCCGACGAGAGGAGCAGGACGGGGATGTGCGCCAGCGCGGGGTCCATCCGGAGGGTCTGGCAGAGATGGAACCCGTCCAGGCGCGGCATCAGAACGTCGGAGACGATCGCATCGGGAGCGGACCGCCTGGCCTGGGCGATCGCCTCCAGCCCGTCCCGGGCCGTCTCGGCGCGGAACCCCAGACGCTCGAGCTGGATCCTCGCCACCTTGAGCTGGACCGGGTCGTCGTCCACGACGAGCACGCGCCGTCCCCTGCCCGGCCTCGGCCCGTCCACCGGCGCCCCCAGGTGGGTGCGCAGGGTCTCGACCAGCCGCGAAGGATTGATCGGCTTGAAGACATAGTCCGTGAAGCCGACCCCCTCCGATCGGGCCTGCTCCATCTTCGACTGGAACCCCGAGAAGGCGATGATCGGGATCCCCGCGCCGTGAGGCAGCAGACGGAGCCGCTTGACCAGTTCGAGGCCATCGATGTCCGGCAGCCGCAGGTCCTGGAGGACGAGGTCGGGATGGTTTGCCGCCACTTGATCCAGGGCGGTCTTGCCATCCTCCGCCTCGAGGACGGCGTACCCTTCGCCCTGGAGCGTCACGCGGACCATCTTCCGCGTCACCTCGTTGTCTTCGACGATCAGGACCCGCGCGGCGTTGCTCATGGCATCCTGCTGGAGTCTCTGCCGGTGCGGTCGAGGTGCGCCGCCACAATGGCCGGCAGCGAGCGCGTGTCGATCGGCTTGGCGACGTAGCCATCGCAGCCGGCAGCGAGGGCCTTCTGCTCGTCCCCCTTCATCGCGTAGGCGGTGATGGCGAGAATCTTCGTGCCGCGCATCGCGGGATCGGCCTTGAGCCGCCGCGTCAGCTCGAGGCCGTCCATGCCGGGGAGCTGGATGTCCATCAGGATCAGGCGCGGCCGGAAGCTCTGCAGCAACGCCAGAACTTCCTCGGCGTCGATGGCGGTGCGGACGTCGTACCCCTCCGCTTCGAGCATGAGCCGGATGACCTTCAGGTTGATCGGGTTGTCGTCCACGATCAGGATCGCCTCACCGGCCATCGCGCTGTTCCCTTCCCCAGGGGCCTGTCACTCGGCCGGCATCAGGACAGCTCGGTCGGAATGCACGCCTTCACCTCGGCCAGCAACCTCTCCGCCGTGCCCTCGCCCTTGATCACGATCGCCTGGGCCGCCTCCTGCAGCCGGGCGCGCTCGTGAGCCGTCAGATCCTTCACCGTCCAGACGATCACCGGCGTGCGGCGACCGGTATCGGAGCGCCTGAACTCCTGAAGGAACTGGAACCCGTCCGTCCCGGGCATGAGAAGATCGAGCACGACCACGGCCGGGTGTCGCGCCAGCGCCTCGCGCAGTCCGCTCTGCCCGTCCGTCGCGTGCATCGGCTGGTACCCCATCTCCTCGAGCATCGGCTTGACCAGCTTGAAGGCCGAAGGATCGTCGTCCACGACGAGCACCGACCGATCGCTCATTGGCTGGACCCCCGCCCGCTGCAGGGCGGCGAGAAGATCCTCGGACTTGATCGGCTTCATGAGGAAGTCGTGGATCAGGAATCCTAGGCCGCTCCCGCGTTCGGCGATGACCGTCACGACGATCGCCGGGACGTTCGTGTTCGGCCCCTGCGTCCGGACGGCGCGCAAAACGTCCCATCCGCTCAGGTCCGGCAGAAGAAGATCGAGAGTTATGGCGTCGAATTTCCGTTCCCGGGCCAATCGGATCGCCTCCCTCCCGCTGCCGGCGATCACCGTGGCGTAGCCTGCCTCGGACAGGATCCGGGCGATCCACGCCCGGTCCTTCGCGTCGTCCTCCACGACCAGCACCGCGGGTGCCCCGTTCCGTGGCCGAAGGGGCGTGGGGGCGGCCGCTTCCTCCATCGCCTCGGCCCGGACCTTCGCCACGCGCGGGAGGAGGGCGAAGAACGTGCTTCCTTTTCCCGGCGTGCTCAAAACACCCACTTCGCCGCCCTGCGCCTCGACGATCCGTTTGGTCAGGGCGAGGCCGAGACCGGTTCCCTGGTACTTCTTGGCCGCGCTCGCGTCGAGCTGCTGGAACTCGACGAACAGGCGGCCGAGGTCTTCGCTCCGGATGCCGATGCCGGTGTCCTCGACCTCCAGGCGGAAGCGCTCCGGCCCGGCCGGCCGGGCGCGCACCGTCACGCGGCCCTCGTCGGGCGTGAACTTGAGCGCGTTCGAGAGATAGTTGTAGACCACCTGCTTGAGCTTCGCGGGGTCGATCATCACGGCGACGAGAGCGGGGTCCACCTCGACCTCCACGCGGAGCCGCTTCTTCGCCGCCAGCGTCCGCACGATGTCCCGCACCTCACCGATGAGCTTGGGGAGATCCACCGCCTCGGGACGGAACTCCATCTTTCCCGACTCGACCTTGGAGAGATCGAGCACGTCGTTGATGAGCTGCAGCAGGTGGCGCGAGCTGGTCAGGATGTCCCCGAGATACTCCTTGTGATCCTTCGAGACGGGGCCGACCTTGCCGTCGTACATCAACTCCGAGAAGCCGATGATGCCGTTGAGCGGTGTTCTCAGCTCGTGCGACATGTTGGCCAGGAACTCGCTCTTCAGCCGGTTCGCTTCCTGGACGCGCCGGTTCTGCTCCTCCAGCTCCTCGTTCTTGCGGCGGAGCTGCTCTTCGAGGCGCTTCTGCTCCGTGATGTCCTTGGAGATCAGGACGTAGCCGATCGGCGCGCCGGACGAGTCGCGGCGCAGCGTCACCGCCACGGAGGCTGTGAAGCGCTGGCCGTCCTTCCGCACGCGCTCGAACACGCCTTCGGCCTTTCCGGTGCGCAGCGCCGTGTCGAGGAACTGCCGTACGCGTCCGGACTCCAGGTCCTCGGGCGCGTGCAGGATCCGCGAGTTCAGCTTGCCGACCATCTCCTCGGCCGAGTAGCCGTAATTCCGCCGGGCCCCCTCGTTCCAGGCCAGGATCTTCCCGTCCAGGTCCTTGGCGATGATCGAGTATTCGGTCGAGCTCTCCAGGACGTTGTTCAGGAAGGCGGTGGTCTCGGTCAGCTCCCGGTTCTGTTTCTGGCTCTTCTCCTCCAGCCGCTTCTGGTCCGTGATGTCGCGCGCCGCGGCGAAAACACCGCGCAGGCGCCCGTCGGCTCCCTTGAATGTCGTGGCGTTGTAGGACACCACCGTCTCCCTGCCGTCCTTGGCGCGGATCGTCAGCTCGTAGTTGGTGACCCGGTCCTCGACCAGCACCTTGCGGATGCCGTCCTGCGCGCTCTGGGGGTCGGTGAAGTAGTCCTTGAACGGCGTGCCGACCAGATCCTCCCGGGTCCGTCCCGTGACCGAGCACATCTGGAGGTTGACGTCGGTGATGATCCCCAGCGTGTCGGTCGTCATCAGGGCGTCGATGTTCGATTCGATCAGGCTGCGGGTGTAAGTCTGCTGCTCGCGCAGGGCCTGTTCGATCTCCTTCTGCCGGGAGATCTCGCGGGCGCCGGCGAGGATGCCGGCGACGGTGCCCGTCGTGTCCCGGAACACGGCGGCGTTGAAGGAGACCGGGATCTTGCGGCCCGCCTTCGAGCGGACGACGAGCTCGTAGTTGGTCACGACCCCGTCGTCGAACGTCCTGCGAATGCCGTCCCGGGCGCGATCGGGCTCCGTGAGATAGTCGACAAAGGGGCTGCCGATGAGCTGCTTGCGGTTGAAGCCGGTGAGCTTCGCCGCCTGCTCGTTCACGTCGCTGATGACCCCGTTCGGATCGACGGTCATGAGCGCGTCGACGTTCGACTCGATCAGGCTGCGGTTGTAGTTCTGCTGCTCGCGCAGCTGTTCCTCGAGCCGCTTCTGGGCCGTGATGTCCCGCGCCGCGGCCAGGATCCCGGCGACGCGCCCGGACGTGTCCTTGAAGGTTCCGGCGTTGAAGGAGACGACGGTACGCTTGCCGGTGCGCGACTTCAGCGCCAGCTCGTAGTTCGTGACCGAACCCTGGGCGAGCGTCAATCGCACGCCGGAGGCGGCCCGGTCAGGCTCGGTGAAGTAGTCCTTGAAGAGGCTGCCGATCAGCTCCTCGCGCGGGAATCCCGTAAGCCGGACCATCTGCTCGTTCACGTCCGTGATGGTGATGTCCGGATCGACGGTCACCAGGGCGTCGACCGAGGACTCGATCAGGCCGCGGTTGTAGTTCTGGGACTCGCGGAGCTTTTCCTCCAGGCGGCGCTGCTCGGTCACGTCGCGTGCCACGGCGAAGATGCCGCGGACGCTTCCCTCCGTGTCCTTGAAGACCGAGGCGTTGAAAGAGACCAGGATCTGCCGGCGGTGCCGGGAGAGGAGCAACAGCTCGTAGTTGGTGACATATCCCTCGCTGAGGGTCTGACCGACTCCGGCCGCGGCTC
>JBIOWS010000099.1:0-4484 GCA_044868745.1 Candidatus Polarisedimenticolia bacterium | reverse complement strand
CCACGCCGACTCCTGGAGGAGGCCGCGAGCTGTTCCCCACCCAGGCCAGCAGGGAGCCGTCGCGCCTGTAGATCGAGAAGCCCTGCCGGTCGAGCGGCAGCCTGCTGAGGTCGCGCACCCGGCTCAGTGCATCAAAGGAGCCGGTCCGGACGGCATCCGCGATCTGGCGCGCCGCCATCTGGATCGGGCGCAGCATCTCGTCCAGGAACGAGCCGAAGTCCTCCTGGATGATCTGGGCCCGCGCCTCGAGGCGCTCCCTGGCGCCCCCCTCCCACTCGGCGTCCATGCGCCGTGCTCGTGATTCGCCGATCACCCCGATCGCGGCGAGAACGACGGCCGCGGCCGAGAGCGCCGCGATCGGTCGAGCGCGGCGACCGAACCGGGCGCGCAGCGGAAGCCATGCGACTGACCCGCACGCGGCCGCCCCGAGCAAGCCGAGCAGCACCCGGCTTGGCTGCGCCAGGAGCTGGAAGTCCCGCGACAGATCGACGCATAGAACGAGAAGGGCTAGCCCCTCGAGCAGGAAGAAGAGGACGGCCGTCACAGGATCACGAAGGCGAGGAGTAGACGGCTGCGCGCGGGGCGGCCGTCGAAAGGGAAGGCGTGGTGACCGGCATCGGTTGTCCGCGGGCCGGCGCGGCGCCGCGGACGAGTCGTTATGCTAATCTACGCCCCGCTCGCGAGTCAAGGAAACGAGAGTACTGATGCGCCTTCCGCCGGGAACTCTTCGCGCCTGGTCGCGCCTCGCGACGCTCCTCCTCGTCGTCTTCATGCTTCCCGGCGAGGCCCGCGCCTTCTCGGGCGTCATCGGCCCTCTGCGGCACGTCCTGAAACTGGCGGGGGAGATCGGTCCGCGAAAGACGGGCAGCGAGGCCGACCGTCGTGCCGTGGATTACGTGCGACAGGAGATGGAGGCTGCGGGGCTCTCGGTGACGCTTCAGGAGGTCGGCGCCGCCTACGACGAGGACGGGGAGCGATCGGTCGGATCGTGGAATGTCATCGGCCGGCTGGAGGGGGCCTCGCAGGATACGATCATCGTCGCCGCCCATCACGACTCCCGCAACGCCATGGTTCCGGGCGCCAATGACGACGCCTCGGGAGTCGCCGTGCTGCTGGAGGTCGCGCGCCGCACCGCCCGGAGGTCGCGCCAGGCGAGTTACCTGTTCATCTCGTTCTGCGCCGAGGAGGAGGGGCAGCTGGGCTCGCGCCGTTTCGTGCGCGACGCCGACCTATCGCGTGTCCGCGCGATGATCGCTCTCGAGCTCCTCGGCCGCGGGGAGATCCTCGTGGCGCCGGTCCCGGGGCCTCCGCCCCTCTGGTCCCAGGAAGCGCTCCTGCGTGCCGCGCGCGAGACAGGCGCCAAGGGGGTGGCGGCCCGGCCTCTGTGGACTGTCGTGCCGCGCTTCCTCGACCTGTCGTTCTCCTCCGACCACGAGCCGTTCCTCGACAAAGGGGTCCCCGCCTTCCTGCTGCTGGGCACCTACCCCCGGTACGCCTACCACACGACCGAGGACAGCGTCCTCGGCATCCGCCCCGAGGCGCTCGACCGCGGAATCGTCGTGCTCGACCGGCTGCTGAGGGACCTGGAGCGGACAGCTCCGTCCCTGACGGACGATAGACACTACCTTCCGCTGACACTGTACGGGCAGGGACTGCTGGTTCCGACCCCGGTCCTGGAAAGCCTCTCCTGGGCATCCCTGGCCGGCTGCGCCCTCCTGGTCCTGATGCGCCTGCGATCGATCTTTTCCCGGAAGGCGCTCGGCGAGACGCTGCGCGTCCTGATCGTCACGGCGGCGTCGACCGGGCTGGGCCTCTCCGGGTTGTTCGCCTCGGAGGAGCTGATGCGGCGGATCCACGGGTTCAGGTTCCCTTGGGCGGCGCATCACGGGCTGCACGTGGCCCAGGCGATCGCCTGCACGTTGCTGACCGGCTGGCTGGGACTGAATCTCTTCCGGCGGATCAAGCCGACGGTCGAGTCGGGCCCCTACCTGGCCGCCGCCCTGCTGCTGCCGGTGGCCTCGGTCGCCGTGGCCTTCTGGCGCGGCTGGCCGGAGATCGCCGTCTTCATGGCCGTGCCGGTGTTGCTCTTCATTCTTTCGCTCTTCACCGAGAGCATCGCCCGGAAGCTGGCTCTCGGGCTGGCCGCCGCGCTCCCGTTTACGCTGCTCCTGACCCTGGAGGACTACCGCGCCCTCGTCGACCTGGGTGGCTACGCGCCTCCGCCCCGGGTCCTGTTCGCGCTGATCTTCCTGGTCGCCTTTCCCCTGGTGCTCTACCTGGCCCACGTCGCCTCGTTTCAGGACTGCCTGCACAGCCGCGTGTGGTGGTGGCTGTCGGGGCGCCGGATCGGGGCGACCGCGCTCTTGACCTTCCTCGTGCTGCTGGGGGTCAATACGGTTCTTCCCGCCTACGACTACGGCCACCGGCAGGTCGTACACGTCCGCCAGCGGGTCGATCTTGAGAAGCGCCGGGCCGCGGCGACGATCCGGTCCGCGGACAGCCTGAGCGGCTTGCACCTGCGCGGGTTCGGGGACCGGGCTGTCGACCGGCGGGAGTCGATCGATTCCATCGAAATCCCCCTCCCCGACGGGGGCCTCACCTTCGACGCCGCGGCGGAGAGGTCGAAGGAGCCGGGGCCCGTCACGGTGACCTGCACGACGCGCCTGACGGCGCCGGTCCCGACCGATAGCGTCAGCTACCTCTTCACCTCGCGGGCCGGGTTCATCGTCCCAGACCGCGATGAGATGCTGCGCCACAGTTATAGCTTCACGCAGATCGCGCCGCAGCGCGATCCGGTGGGCGTCTTCCGGCTGACCCTGCCGTCCGGAGGAGACCTGGCCGTCGCACTGAAGGCCGATTTCGCCGCGGACCTTCTCGGTCTGGACCCCGCGGACGGCCCGCGCGTCTTCATTCACCAGGGAACGATGGTGGCCCATCGCCGCCTCATCGCCCCGGAAGCCGGTCCCACCGGTCCGACGACGGGTCCGGAGTCGGTGCCAGCTGCGGCCGAGACACCGATCCCTGGACCAACCCCGGCCCCGCGCCGGACACCGGCGCCGAGACGGACGCCGCCCCGGCGCCCGACACAGGTCCCGAGACCGTTCCCGGCCCCGGCCGAGAATCCGACGCCGGAGCCGTTCGAGCCTCCCCGCGCGTCCGATCCCGCGCCTGGACGTCCCTCGTCTCGTTGATCGACGCCGGATCGGTCTGCTAGAATCGCGCCCTCCGCGGGGATCCGCGCCATATCGCCAGCCGCCGGAGGGAGCCGGGTGACCCGATCGCAGCCGTCCGACAACGAGATCGGGACAGTCCGACCCGATGTGGTGCTCGACACGGTCGGGTTGTACTGCCCGGTGCCGATCATCAAGACTGCGGAGAAGATGAAGCGCATGGACAGGGGGGCCGTTCTGGAAGTCCTGTCGGACGACCGCGTGATCCTCGTCGACATGCCGGCCTGGTGTCGCTCGACGGGGAACCGGTACCTCGGTCACCGTCAGGAGGGCATGGAGTACCACCTGTTCGTCCGGAAGGCGGGGCGGGAGGCGCGGGAGCGATGAGCGAGGCTTCGATGGAGCGACCGGCTACGGTGCGGGCGATCGGCCTGATGTCGGGAGGGCTCGACAGCACCCTGGCGGCGCGCGTCTTGATCGAGCAGGGGATCGAGGTGATCGGCCTGCACTACTCCACCGGCTTCTGCATGAACGATCATCGTCGGGCCATGGCCCGCCCGGACGAGGATCCGAAAAGGATGCGCAACGAGGGGCTGCGGGCCGGGGCCGATCTCGGCATCAAGGTCGAGGTCCTCGACGCGGGAGAGGCCTACCTGAAAATGGTTCTCAATCCGAAGCACGGCTACGGCAAGAGGGCCAATCCCTGTATCGACTGCCGAATCTTCATGATCCACGGCGCCGCCGAGTACATGCGGGAGCACGGCGGCCACTTCGTCTTCACCGGGGAGGTGCTCGGTCAGCGGCCGATGTCGCAGCACATGCAGGCCCTCAAGCTGATCGAGAAGGAATGCGGCATCGCGGGCCTTCTGCTGCGACCACTTTCCGCCCTGCACCTGCCACCGACGATCCCCGAGCAGCGCGGCTGGGTGGACCGCGACCGGTTGCTCGCCATCTCGGGACGATCGCGCAAGGAGCAGATGACCTGGAGCGACGCGTGGGGGATCAAGGATTATCCTCAGCCCGCCGGTGGCTGCTGCTACCTGGCGGACGAGAACTTCGCCAGGCGCTTCCACGACAAGAAGGAGCACTCGAGCCCGGAGGAGATCCGTCGCGAGGAGATGATCCTCCTCAAGGTCGGACGGCACTTCAGGCTGTCGCCCACGGTGAAGATCATCGTGGCGCGGGACGAGGGGGAGAACCATTTCCTCGCCCGGTTTCAGACGTCCGGTTGGCGTTTCGAGGCGCTCGATTGCGGCAGCCCGATCACCGTGGTGGAGGGGGAGCCCGACGAGGAGCTGAAGCGGCTCATCACGG
>JBIOWS010000098.1:0-2667 GCA_044868745.1 Candidatus Polarisedimenticolia bacterium | reverse complement strand
AACACGGTCAAGTCGAACCCTGGACTCCAGATCAGAAAGGGCCATTCGCCGGACACCGTGGCCTCGGGAGCGAACCTGACCTATACGATCACCTACTCCAACACCGGCAACGCCAACGCCACGGGCGTCATAATCACTGACCCCGTGCCCGCGAACACCAGCTTCGTCAGCGCCAGCGGCGGCGGGACGCTCTCCGGCGGCGTCGTCACCTGGTCCCTCGGCAACCTCCCTGCGGGCGCTTCCGGATCGATCCAGGACGTGGTGCGCGTGGCGAGCGGACTGGCAAACGGGACGGCGATCACGAGCGACACTTACCAGATGGTCTCGAACGAGACCGGGCAGGTCTCCGGCCCCGCGGACATTGCCATGGTGTACGCCGGCGCCAGCCCGACGGTCACCGCCGCCACCGAGGTGGCGACCAGCTCGATCTACATTCTGCGCTCCGGGGTGCACCTCATCCGGGTGGACGGGAGCAATTTCCAGAGCGGGGCCGTCCTTAACCTCAGCGCCGACATCTCGGCGGGGCCGACGGTCTTCGCAGGAACCTCGCGGCTCGAGGCAACGATCACCGTGGGCGTCGCCGCGGCCCTTGGTCCGAGGACGCTGACGGTGACCAACCCCGACCTGGGTTCAGGCGCGCGCACGGGGGCGCTGGTCGTGGTCAAGACCACCGACCTCAACCGCGACTGTCTCGTCGATGGATCCGACCTGAACATGATCGCGCGCGCCTGGAACACCACGAGCGCGGAGGCGGGATTCATTCCTGAGGCTGATCTGGACGGGGATGACTACGTCGGGCCGATCGACCTTTCCATCTTCACAAAATACTTCGCCCAGAGGCTCTCCGGCTGCCCGTAGCGTCGGGCGGGCCTAATGGGATCCGCGCGGAGTGCTGCGTGTCCCGCCACGTCCCGAGGGTCGGCCGGCGTGAGGCGACCCACGCGGCGCTACGCGATCGCCCCTAGGGTGCCCGGCGGAGCCGTGGAACCTGTGGTAGAAGCGCGGGGCATAGAAGCGCGGGTAGTAGAAGGCGCGGTACGAATACGGCAGATAGAAGGGGTCGTAGAACCCGAAAGGATCGTAAAGGGAATAGCCGTAAACCCCCGGATAGAATCCGTACCAGAGACCGTAGTCGACGCTCTCCCCCGAGCCGCTCCACAGGTCGCCGTACTCCCCTAGTCTGCGCGGGCGCTCCCAGTCCTCGCGAGCCGGCGCGGCCCTCTCGCTCACGATCTCGATCAGATCGTCGCCGGCGCCCGCGTCTCTCAGGCGGTCGAGGCTCTGCACGGACATGCGGAACGTGAGATCGTTGTCCCGGATGCGATCGATGATCTCGGTCTGATCGAGTCCCGCCTCGATCATCCCGATCACATAGTCGACCGAGACGACCCTGGCCCCGGCGGCGGCGGGGGGTCCGGTCGGCAGCAGGAACGACAGCGGCAGGCACAGGAGAAGCAGCCGTCTCAGCATAAGGGCACCATCCGTTGCCATATGATACACCCGCTTCGCCCGAGGCGTTGGTAGAATCCGGCCCTGACACCGATCCCGCCGGAGGACCCGATCAATGAAGATCGGCATGCTGGGCCTGCCCAAGGTTGGCAAGACGACGCTGTTCAACATTTTGACCGGCGCGCGGGTTGCCGTGGATCGATACGCCTCGGGGAAGTCACAGCCACATCTCGGCGTCGCCAAGGTTCCGGAGCCGAGGCTGGATCGCCTGGCAGGGATGTTCAGGCCGAAGAAGACCACCCACGCCCACCTCGACTTCCTCGACATTCAAGGGCTGCTGAAGGGTGAAGCCCGGGCCTCGCTCGACCTGAAGCAGATGCGCGATGTGGACGCAATCGCGCACGTCGTGCGGGCCTTCCGCGACCCGGAGATCCCCCACGCAGAGGGTGCGATCGACCCCAAACGCGACATCGAGACGATGGAGACCGAGCTCCTCCTGGCGGACCTCGAGGTGGCCCAGCGCAGGCTCGAGAGGTTGGAGCTCAACATCAGGAAGGCCCGAAACAAGGAAGACGAGCTGGAGCGGCCGGTCATCCAGCGCTGTCTCGAGGCGCTCGAGCGTGCGACGGCGATCCGCGAGCTCGAGCTGCACGACGAGGAGCTGCGGAAGATCCGCGGCTTCGCCTTTCTGACCGCCAAGCCGCTGCTGTTGATCGTCAATCTGGACGAGGCGGATGTCCCGAGGATCATGACCGTTCCGGAGGACTTCGGCCTCCTGGACCGCGTGGCGCGTCGAGGCACCGCTGTCTGTCCGATCTCCGCCAAGGTCGAGGAGGAGATCGCTTCCCTCGATCCGGCGGACGCCCGGGCGTTCCTTGTCGATCTCGGCCTCAAGGAGCCGGCCAGGGACCGCCTGATCCAGGCTGCTTTCGGTCTGCTCGGGCTCATCCAGTTCTTCACGGTGGGCGAGGACGAGTGCAAGGCTTGGCCGCTCAAGCGCGGCAGCAAGGCGCCGAGGGCAGCGGGGACCATCCACTCGGACTTCGAGAAGGGGTTCATACGGGCCGAGGTGGTGCGGTACGACGACCTCGTCGCGGACGGCAGTCTTGCCGGCGCCCGGGAGAAGGCCCACCTCAGGTCGGAGGGAAGAGACTATGTGGTGCAGGACGGCGACGTGATCAACTTCCGGTTCAACGTCTGAACACCGGCGGCACGCGT
>JBIOWS010000097.1:0-7048 GCA_044868745.1 Candidatus Polarisedimenticolia bacterium | reverse complement strand
CGCCTGGGCCAGCGCAAGAGCCCCCTCCGGCCATCCGAGGAAATGGAACGCCTCCTTCGCCGTCATCGCCATCTGGAGCGCCTGAGGGTCGGCGTTGCCGACATCCTCGGAGGCAAAGCGTACCAGGCGGCGCGCGACGTACAGCGGATCCTCCCCCGACTCGAGCATCCGTGCGAGCCAGTAAAGCGCGGCGTCCGCGTCGCTGTTTCGCAGAGACTTGTGGAGCGCGGAGATGAGGTTGTAGTGCTCCTCGGAGGCTTTGTCATAGAGGAGGGGAGCGCGCTGCAGCGCTTCCGAAATGGCGGATCGATCGACGCGCCGCACGCCGTCCCGCGCGGGGTGAGTCGTCCTGGAGAGGAGGTCCATGACGTTGAGGGCGCGGCGCGCGTCGCCGCCCGAGAGAGACGCCAGGTAGAGCAGGTCCTCGTCCCCGGCCTGCAGGCCGGTCCCCGAGATTCCCCGCGGGTCGGCGAGAGCCCTCCGGAGGAGAACCAGAATCTCCCGGTCTTCGAGCTGACGCAGCACGTGCACGGCGCAGCGCGACAGAAGGGCGGAGTTGACTTCGAAGGAGGGATTCTCGGTGGTGGCGCCGATGAGCACGATGGTGCCACGCTCGACGTAGGGGAGAAAAGCGTCCTGCTGCGCGCGGTTGAAGCGGTGGATCTCGTCCACGAAGAGAATCGTGCGCCGGCCCGAGGCCCGCCGATGCTGCTCGGCCGCGCTCATCACGCTCTTGATTTCCTTGATCCCGGCGAGGACGGCGCTGAAGGAGATGAACTGCGCCCGGGTGAGCCGGGCGATGAGTCGGGCGATGGTCGTCTTGCCCGAGCCCGGAGGGCCCCAGAGGATCATCGAGTGGATCTGATCCCGTTCGATAGCCTCGCGCAGCGGCTTCCCGGGTCCGAGGAGATCGTCCTGCCCGACGACCTCGTCGAGCGTCTGAGGGCGCATGCGTTCGGCGAGGGGCGCTTCCGGTGAACCGCCAAGGTCGGGATCGGAGCCGAAGAGGTCCATGTCGGCGAGGCGCGCGCCTCCAGTCAGGCGGCGTTCTTCCGGGTGAGCCGCGGGCTGGTCAGCCTGCGTTCTTCTGCAGGGCGGGAATGCGCAGAGCGCCTTCCGGCGGCATCTCCTGGCCGGAGGGCCGGCCGAACTCGTGCATCTCCCGCACCTTGGTGTTCGCGAGCGTGGTGACGACGGCGTCGTAAACGGCGAGGGCCGCCATCAGCGGTTCGCGGGCG
Organism: Candidatus Polarisedimenticolia bacterium; assembly: GCA_044868745.1. Classification (GTDB taxonomy): domain Bacteria; phylum Acidobacteriota; class Polarisedimenticolia; order Gp22-AA2; family Gp22-AA2; genus JBIOWS01. Next base: position 5,810 of record JBIOWS010000097.1, on the reverse strand, counting down.
TGCTTCTCGAACGACTTCAGCGCCCGGGCGAGGTCGGTCTCGCCGAGATCGCGCGGCTCCTGGCCGTTCGCCTCGCGCACCGCCGCGACGGCCGCGTTAATAAGCTCAAGAGCGTCCGCGAGGACCTTGCGCTCGTCGGAGGTGAAGGCATGAAGCTGGTAGGCCAACTCGTACACTTCAGGGCCTAGGCGCTCCATGTCCGCCGAGCCGTTCTCCCAGTGCCGGCCGGTGAGGATCCACTCAATCGACGTGCGTCCGATGCGCGCCAGTTCCAGGAGGCGTTTGACCTCGGGCAGGATTCCATTTTCGTACTTGTGAACCGCGGGCTGCGTCGCGCCAAGCAGCTCTGCCATCTGCCACTGCCGCAGTCCCTTCGTCTTTCTCAGATGCTTGATGCGTTGGCCGATGACCGACTTGTCGAGTGGCTCCACGTTCTTCTCCCGTTTGACACGATGCCCAGAAGGTATTCTCTGCAAACCCCTGATACGTCTGCGATGTGCGGGAATTATACGGCGAGGACGGAGGGAAGGCAATTTGTTTGATAAGCGAGGTTAATCTGGCTCGAACCCAGGTTCCAGCGGAAGTTTTCGATCCAGAGATCGTCAGGGTAGTCTGGTAAGTCATGTGATCGCAGCAGGTTACTGTATCGACGCGGAGGGTTGGCCGGGGCCCAGAGACCGGTCGGCAGCGCGGCTCACCCCCAGAAAGGCCCCGACGTCCGGGGTATTCAAATAATGATCGATGTTCTCGATGAGCGCCCAATCGACCATGAGCCCACGCGGCAGGCGGTGGCGAAATCCGACGGCGAACTCCATGGCGACACGTCCCAGGTCGCTTCCCGAGCGATAGTCGAACGGGCCGGTCGATCGGAGGACCTGGGCGATGAGCGAGCTCCTCGGGGTGACCGCGAATGAGTAGGCGCCGTACAGGCTCCTGGAGTCGTTGAGCGGGACTCCCGGGGCGATCGACCAGCCCCCCAGGAGCGTGTAACCGTAGCCGCCGTGCACTGTCGCTCGCCCGATTGGCTGGGAGACCTGCAGGGAGATGCCGCAGTCCCATCCTCCGCTGCCGCGCAATCGAGTGGCAGATCCCGTGGGCACCTTCAACGACACCGACGACCCGACCCACGGTCTGGACCGAGCGCCGCGGACGAGCATGGTCCTGCCTGAAACCACGATGTCACCGAGGCCCGGTCCGTTCGGTGCGCGATCGTAAAATACCACCTCACCGTCACCGACGTACCCGACCTGGAAGAGATCCTGAGCGAACGCCGAGCGGCCCCCATCAGGCTGATCGAATCGTGCGTGATACGAGTCGATAGTCGAATCGAGAAACCCACCGCTATGGAACAGCAGGGGCACCTCGAGGCCCAGCTCGAAGCGGGGGGCAACGCCCCGCCGCAGTCGCAGGGCAACCCTCATCGTCTCGCCGTCCAGGATGAAGGCCGATCGCCCCGGAGTGCCCTCGGCCACCGCCCGGAGAACGGGAAGCGACACGCGCCCGTCATACATCTCGAAGTCGTCCTGCCTGAAGGCCCCCGTCAGATCGTCGGTTGCGACCATCGTGCTCTCATAGGCAATATTCACCGCCAGGCGCACCTGACGCGGAGCGAGGAGCCTGGCGTCGACCGGTGTCTGGTCGAGGAACAGCAGATTGAACGGCAGCTGATTGCGCAGAGGGAATGGATCATCCAGCTCCGAGCCCCGCGTGAGGCCGGCGCAGAAGGCGAGCCCCGCCACCGCCAGGGCGAGCGGATAGGAACGTAAGAACGGGATCCGGGCCGATGCCACGGCGCGTGAGACTAGCACGGAGTCTTCCCGCCGGACACGAACCTCCTTGACCGTGGGCAGCCTTTGCACTATAGAACCGGTTTCGTGCAGCACATCCTACAGCTCCTCCTCTTCCTGACCCTGGTGACGGTGGCCTCGAAGGGAGCGGGATATCTCAGCACCCGCTTCGGCCAGCCCGCGGTCTTCGGGGAGATCCTCGCGGGGCTCATTCTGGGCCCCAGCCTCCTGAATATCCTCTCGTGGGGTCTCTTCGCGGCCCGCTCCGAGGGATTCGTGCCGCATCCCGAACTGGGCGGGGTGGTCCAGGACCTGGCCGAGATCGGCGTCATTCTGCTCATGTTCGTGGCCGGGATCGAGACCGACCTCAAGGAAATGCGCCGGGTCGGCCGCGTGGCGTTCTGGGCGGCGCTGGGCGGGGTGCTGCTGCCCCTGGCCAGCGGGGCCGCTGCGGCCCACCTCTTCGGCTACGGCTGGGCCGAGGGGTTCTTCATGGGAGCGGTGCTGACGGCGACGAGCGTCAGCATCTCGGCCCAGACCCTGATGGAGTTGAATAGCCTGCGTTCGAAGGAAGGCAGCGCCATCCTCGGCGCGGCGGTGATCGACGACGTCATGGGGATCATCGTGCTGTCGATCGTCGTGGCGCTCGCCGGCGCCCCGGCCGCCGCGCCCGGCTCCGCCGGCGCCGGTATCCTGTGGGTCTGCGTGAAGATGATCGTCTTCTTCGTCCTTGCGTGGGTTCTCGGCCGCAGGCTCCTGGGAAGAGCCGCCGCGGTCGTGGCGCGCCTGACGCTCAGCGAGCCGCTCATGGCCTTCGTGGTCGTCGTGGCCTTTCTGTACGCCTGGGCTGCCGAGTACCTGGGAGGTGTCGCGGCGATCACGGGGTCGTATATGGCCGGAGTCCTCTTCTCCCAGACGGCGTTCAAGGAGGCGATCAACCGCGCGATTCATCCGCTCACCTACTCCTTCTTCGTGCCTGTGTTCTTCATCAACATCGGCCTGCGAGCGGACATCAAGCAGATCGGCGGTCAGCTGCCCCTGACGTTGTTCATCCTGGTCGTCGCGGTTCTCGGGAAGGTGATCGGCTGCGGGACGTTCGCGTGGATGTCGGGGTTCAGGTACAAGGAAGCGCTCAGGGTCGGGGTCGGGATGATCTCGCGCGGAGAAGTGGGGCTGATCGTGGCCGGCTACGGGCTCACGCACGGCATCATCGGCCGCGACATCTTCTCCGTCATGATCCTCATGGTCCTGCTCACGACGATGATCACGCCTGTCTGGCTGCGGTACGTCTTTCCGCGCGTCCGCGCGGAGGCGGCCACCGGGGTCTACGAGTCGGTGGCCCACGTGGAGAGGGGCGATGCCGACCGGAACCTGAATGAATGAGTGCGCCTCAGGGCTGCTCGCGCGGCGGTTCTGGAGGGGGGAGCGGCCTTCCGGGCGCGCCGGCCAGGCGCGCGATCGCCTCCTCGTAGTCGCGCAGCGAAGTCCCCATCGAGACGATCCGCCCGGCGGGATCGATCAGCACAAAGTAGGGGACGCCGGCCGACATCACTCCGTACAGTCGGCTGATCGGGCCCTGCCAGCCGCCGTCGAAGATCTGTCGGCCGGGGAGGTGGTGATTGTGAACGAACGCCTCGTAGGCCCGGCGGTCTTCATCCAAGCTGACTCCGACGATCGCGAGGCGTCCGGCATGCTCCACCGCGAGGCGGCGCAGGGTGAGGGCCGAGTCGCGACACGGGGTGCACCAACTGGCCCAGAAGTCGATCAGGACGGGTCGCCCCCGCAGTTCGCGGAGCGACACCAACTCACCGCTGAGGTCCGCGCCGGAGAATACCGGAGCCTCGGCGCCCGGCCCGAGGCTCCTCGGGTCGGGCGAGATCGCCGCGTCCCCGGAGACCGGGAGGGCACCTCCGGCTTCCTGGCCGGACAGGCGGACTCCCAGCGTTCCCGCGCCCCTTCCGAGGATCAATCGAAAACCGCCGGGCCGGTTGCGGCGGAACAGGTCCATCACCTTCGCGGGGGACACCGGGTCGAGATCGATGAGGTTCAAGTCGTTGACGACCAGGATGGTGTCCAGGGGCAGAATCCCGGCCGCCGCAGCGGAGGATCCCGGAGCCACCTCCGTCACGACGGCCCGTCCGGCGCGGAGTTCCACCTTCATCCCCGAGATCCGCACCGGCGAGGAGGCGTCGCGGAGTGGAGCGGCTCGCGTCTCTCTGACCGAGAGGCTGCCGGCCAGAGCCAGCGCACCCGCCAGCCGCAGGCAGGCCGCCACTCCGTCGTCTCGTCGACTCACGTTCATGGGTCGCAGTCCGATCCCTCTCCGATGCTATCATGCGCCGCCCGGGAGGGCAGCCGTGTGCGGACGTCCGGCAGGAGCCCAGTGAGCGCGTTTGGTAAGATGGGCGCCTTTGCCCTCGTCGCAACGTCCTTCTTGGCGCTCGGCGCATGCACCGGAGGGGAGGGCCGCCCCGTGTGGGCCGGGATCCGCGAGCGCTATTTCATCGGTTCACTCAAGAGGGACCCGGTCACCGCCACCTATCTCGGGGGAGATGGATACAGCGACGAGCTCGCCGAGGTGAACGGCTCCCTTCCCGACGTCACGCCCCGGGGCCTCGCCGAGAGATGCGCCTTCTACCGTTCCGTTCTGACCGACCTCGACCGGGTGGATCCGGCCTCTCTCTCCCCTGACGACGCAATCGATCGGGAGGTCGTACGGGCGCAGATCCGCTACCTGTTGCACCTGGCGGATGATCTCCACTACGAGCAGAAAAGCCTGGACACTTACACCGTCGCGCCGTTCCGCGGGGTCGACTGGCAGATCCAGCAGATGACCGATCTGGGGAGCGGTCGCTTCGGCCGCGAGCAGGAGTGGGACCGCGTGGTGCGCCGCGTCGCGGCCATCCCGGCCTACCTGCGCGCGGTCGAGGCCAATCTCCGCGAGGGGATCCGTTCGGGCAACGTCCCGGACGAGCGCATGGTGAGGTACGACGGCAGCGAGACCGCCGCGAGCAATGCCATCTACTTCCGCACGGCCCTTCCGGACCTCGCGGCCCGCTCCCTCGAAGGCCTGCCCTACCGCCAGCGCGTTCTGGCGGCGTTGCGCGAGGCGGGCGCCCAGGCGGCCTCCGTCTTCGAGAATTTGCGCACGTTCCTGGAGGAGGCCTATCGGCCCTTCGCGGGGGTCGATCGTTTCGCTGCTGGAGAAGCCGAGTACGACTGGAGGCTGCGCAACAACCTGCACCTGGACGCATCGCAGAACGCGGCCGCCCTGTTCGACTACGGCGGCCGCAAGGTGCGGGAAAGTCAGGAACTGCTGATCGAGGCGGCGAGGGTCGTCGCCCGGCGACGCCGCCTGCGCCTCGATTGGGGCAACCGACAAGCCTCCCTGCGGTCGGCGCGCCGCGTCATGGACGATCTATCGCGCGACTATCCCAGAAGCGACGAGGAGATGTTCCGGATCTACCGATCGAAGGCGCTCGATCTGGTCGCCTTCGCCCGCCGGAACGCGATGTTCGACTTGCCGAAAGAGTACCGCCTCGACATCATCGAGACGCCCGCCGTGCTCGAGCCGACCCTGGAGGCCTCCTACTATCCAGCGCCGCCGTTCAAATCCTCGGGGATCGGACGGTTCTACCTGACGGCGTCGCACGGGAACGTCGGCATCCTCAAGGAGAACAACATCCACGCGGTGGCCGATCTGTGCGCCCACGAAGGGTTCCCCGGACATGACTGGCACTACCAGTTCATGAGATCGAGGGCACGCACCATCAGTAACATTCGCTGGCTGACGCCGGGCGCGGTGGAGGATTCCTCGTCGATGTGGCAGGACAGCATGGCTGCGGAAGGCTGGGCTCTCTATGCGGAGCAGCTGATGGGCGAGCCCCAACCGGGGGCGCCTGACGGGTTCTACACGGCGGAGGAGAGGGTCTACCAGCTCAAGTGGCAGGTGCTGCGGGATGCTCGAGTCCATCTCGACACCGGCCTGCACACCGGACGGCTGAGCTTCGACCAGGCGGTCGC
>JBIOWS010000096.1:0-2173 GCA_044868745.1 Candidatus Polarisedimenticolia bacterium | reverse complement strand
AGCGGCTCCTGGCCAGCCGCTCCCGCAGGTCGTCCAGCGTCGCCTGCGGGACGGCCACCGTGAACGGCCGCACCTCCATGCTCCCCTCCCTCAGGCGGTGAACTTGTACCCCATGCCATGCACGGTGACGATGAACCTCGGCGACGCCGGGGCGTCCTCGATCTTCTTCCGCAGCTTGGCGACGTGCATGTCGACCGTGCGCGTGAGAGGCGCCGAGTCGTAGTCCCACACGGTGTCGAGGAGGCGTTCCCGGGACACCACCTCGCCCCGGTGCTCGATGAAGTATTGCAGGAGGCGGAACTCCCTCGACGACAGGTCCAGGACCTTCCCTTTCTTCCTGGCCTCGGCCCTCTTGAAATCGACCGTCACGTCGGCGAACTCGTACCCCTCCGTCTGGGCGGTCCTGCCGGAGACCCGGCGCAGGAGGGCTTCCACGCGGGCCAGGAGCTCCATGAAGCCGAACGGCTTGGTGACGTAATCATCGGCGCCGAGCTTCAGGCCCAACACCTTGTCGATCTCCTGCCCGCGCGCCGTCAGCATGATGATCGGAACCGTGTTGCCGTTCTTGCGGATCTCGCGGCAGACGTCGAGGCCGCTCACCTTGGGCAGCATCACGTCGAGGATGATCAAATCCGGAGTCGCCTCGCCCGCCAGGCGGGCGCCCGCGGCGCCGTCCCTGGCGACCGTCGCCGTGTAGCCCTCGTACTCGAAGCCGTCGCGCAGGGCGGTGGCCATCGACTCATCGTCCTCCACGATCAATATTTTTGGCACGCGCGTTCCTCCCCTCCTCAGGTCCCGGGGGAGGGCGCTGCGACCGCCCCCGTCCGGCCCGCCTGCAACGGCAGATGAATGGAGAAGGTGCTCCCCTGGCCCGGTTCGCTCTCCAGCGTCACCCGGCCCCCATGGATCCGCACGATATGCTGCACGATCGACAGCCCCAGGCCGCTCCCCTGCACCTCGTGGACCAGCCCGGTGCTGACGCGGTGGAAGCGCTCGAAGACCTTGCGCTGCTCGCCCCGGGGGATGCCGATGCCGTGATCCCGAACGGAGAGGGCCACACCGTCCCCCGCGCGCTCCAGCCGAACGGCGATCTCCTTCGATCCCCCCGAGTATTTCACGGCGTTGTCGAGGAGATTGTGGACCGCCTGGGCGATGGCGTCGGGATCCATGACGACCGGCGGCAGGGAGTCCTCCGGAGCCTCGAGCGCGATGTGCCATCCGCGCGGCTGCAAATGCATTTCGAAGCTCTTGAGGGTGGCCGCGACGACCTCCCGCAGGTCGGCCTCGACGAACCGGTAGGTCTTCCTGCCGGACTCGATCCGCGAGAAATCCAGGATGTTGTCGATGAGCCGGGAGAGCCGGCGGCTTTCGGCCTCCAGGTACTCGCCGTACTCCTGGACCTTCTCGGGCGACTGGACCTTGCCCAGGCGCAGCAGCTCGGCGAAGACGCGGATGGAGGCGAGGGGGGTGCGCAGCTCGTGGGACACGTTGGACACGAAATTCGATTTCATCTCCGACAGCTTCATCGCCCGGTCGGCGGCCCGCAGTGCCAGGACCACTCCGCCCACGAGGGCGGCGGCCAGCAGGGCCGAAAGCGTCACGTTATAGGCGAAGTTCGCCCGGGCCCACTGCTCCGGTGTCGAGCGCGGGCTGTGCAGGCCGACCCTCCAGTCGGTGAAGACGAAGGGGAACCTGGCCGCGACCATCCCAGCCTGTCCCGACACGTCGCCGGTCGAAAGGACGGTCTGACCCCTCGCGTCGCGCACCGTCACCACCAGATCCTTCCGGTCGGCCCCGGGAAAGAAGTTGGGGAGGGTGCGCTTGATCACCTGCGGAAGGAGGACCGTCTTGAAGTACTGCTCGTCGAGGATCATCCCCGCGACGCCGACCACCCTGGAGGCGTCGTCGGTGATCGGGTTGAGGACGATGCGGTACTCCGGGTCGCGCTCGTCCACGCCGAGCGCCGGAAATTCGCTCCTGCCACCCCGGTAGCTCAAGACCTGCCAGGGAGTGCAGGCGACGATGATCGCCAGGGCCTCCTCGGACGCCGGCGGACTCTCCAGCACCATGCGCTCGAAATCGTAGACCAGGAAGTTTCCGAAGCGTTGCCTCGTGAAGTCGACCAGGAAGAGGCGCTTGGCCCCCTCGATCGGTTTCTTCTTCCACTGCAGCG
>JBIOWS010000095.1:0-3944 GCA_044868745.1 Candidatus Polarisedimenticolia bacterium | reverse complement strand
CGGACGGGGGAGCGAGGATCGTGTAGCTGTCGATGACCTGCCCTTGGGTGCAGGAGATGTCGTTCGTTCCGCCGCCGGCCGGGCCGCAGATGAACGACCCCGAGATCGAGCCGGCGGCGAACTGGAGCTTGGTGACGCCCTGGCGCATGTATCGGACCGCAGACCATGAAGGCTTGGTGCAGGTCAGCCAGAGGCAGCTCCCGTCCTGCTCCAGGTTGGCGCCGCCGGTCCCGACCGTGAGATGGACGACGCCGCTCTGGGGGAAAGACCTCTCGTAGTTGTGGCTGTGGCCGTTGATGTTCAGCACATACTTGCTGTGGGTGGCGCCCAATGCGTCGAGGTAGGCGCGAAGCGTGGAGTCTCCGGGGTGGTGGCCGGAGGAGTAAGCGGGTCGGTGCCCGAGGGTCACGACGAAGACGATCGCGGGGTCGGCCTGCGCGGCATCCATCAGGGTCTTCGCCTTGGCGCTCCAGTCCGACCAGGCGCCGGAATAGGGCTCGGGATAAGTGATGAAGCGGACATGACCGTAGTCGAACCAGTACCAGTCTTCGCTGCAACAGCTGACCGATGGTGAGCCCGGCGACGACTGGGGGTTGGGCAGGTCGAACCGTCCCTTGTAGTTCCTCAGGTCGTCGCAGAGCTGCGTGCTGCACGATTGACCACACTTGAGCCCGCAGTTGTTCGTCGCGTCCTCCCACTCGTGATTCCCCCAGGCGGGCATGTAGGCGATGTCCCGGGACCAGACCATGACATCATTAAAGTGCGGATCGACCACAGGCTGGCCGTTCACGTTGCCATAGGTCAGGTCCCCGACCATCAGGACAAAATCCGCACCCGTGATGAGCGCCTGGATCTTCGGCATGTTGGAGAAAATCGACGACGAGCCGATGTCGCCCTGGGTGAACGCGGTGAAACCAGAAGTGCTGCCGCGCGGCGGCGGGGTGCGGAAGGTATGGTCCGCCCCTCCGGCGATGGAGTAGTGGTAGATGGTGTTCTCCTGGAGACCGGTGAGCCTGGCCTCCCAGAAGGGTCCAGCCGAGGAGAAGGGAATGTTCGGGGACGAGGGGTTGAGCGCCGTCACGGTGCTGGTGTACTGACCGGCCGCCGGCCCGACGCGGATGGTGTTCTCCGTGCTCGTCCCGCGCCAGTCGAAAGTGACCGAGGTCTGACCCGTGATGGTCCAGTGGATCTCGTCCGCCGCGAAGACTCTCGTCCCCAGCAGGGCTGTGACCGAGAGAACGATGAGCAGCGCGCTCAGGCGCAGTGGGCGGCGGACGTAGGCGTCCTTCGCAGAGATGCCGCTGTCCCTGCTGGTCATCTCATCCCTCCCGTTCCGGCACAAGGCACGCAATCGGGGTGCCAATGGACGGCCGCGGGTCTGCCGCCAGCCGCGAACAAGTGACCGGTTATCATAGAGTTTTCGTGTCCAACAGACAAACCCCCGTCGCCATTGCGGTGGCGGGGCGCAAGTGTAACCGGGACTGACGGTTTCGAGATCGGCTCACGCGAGCCTGCCGAGGCCGAAGAAGGGGTCGGGCGTGTGCGCGCCGAGCACCATGCCGGCCACTTGCTCTCCGACCGCCGGGCCGTGCTTGAAGCCGTGCCCCGACCCTCCCCCTACGATCCAGGCGTTTGCGGCGCGGGGGTGGCGGTCGATGATGAAACGCGAGTCGGGCGTGTTCTCGTACTGGCAGACCCGCGCCTCCAGAAGCGGGGCGTCCTTGAGTCCGGGGAAGCGGAAAGCGAGGTAGTCGCTGACCCTTCTGAGCCCCTCGGGGCTCGGCATTCTGTCCCCCGTGGTCGGATCGAACAGCGGGCCCCGGGTGTCGTCCGCCACCTTGAATCCGCGATCCTCGTTCCCCGGGATGCCGTAGAGGACCTGCTTGCCATTGTCGATCCAGACGGGGAGGCTGCCCTCCAGGAACCGAGAGTCGCCGGCGGGCGTACCGAAGAAGAACACCTCCTGTCGGGTCGCCCGAATTCGATGACCGAGGACGTCGGGGAGGAGTTTCCCCAGCCACGGCCCGCAGGCGAAGACGTACGCTTCGGCCGCAAGCCTCGATCCGTCCGAAAGGATCAAGCCGTCCATCATCCCCTCCCGGATCGCCCCCGGCTCGGCCGCGACCTGCAGGTACGTCCCCCCTTCCGACACGAACCCTTCCAGCACGACCCTGCAGGCGCGGCGCGCCAGCAGGTACCCGGCGTCCTCCTCCAGGATCGTCCACTTCACGCGCTCGAAGTTCATTTGCGGATACCGCTTGCCGGCCTCCTCCGCGCTGAGCTCCACGAAGGCCAGGCCGGCCTCACGCAGGGCGGCCAGAGCGGCCCTCTCGTACCGGTCGTCCTCTCCCACCATCCACAGGACGCCGGTGCGGTGATACAGCGCGCTTCCCCAACGCTTGTCGTTCTCCCGCCAGAGGGCGAGGGAGCGCGCCATCATCCGCGTGTAGATCCGATCGGGGCCGTAGGTGGCGCGGATGATGCGGGTCTCGCCACCGCTGCTGGCGCGCGCGTTCCCCGGTCCCCAGGTTTCGAGCAGGGTGACCCGTGCCCCCCTGCGCAGGAGGTGGAGCGCCGTCCAGCCGCCGAAGGCGCCGGCGCCGATCACCACCACGTGCGGCCGTGTCCGCCTCCTCCGGCCGGCCGGCGCAGCGGCGTCGACGGAGCCATCGCCGGGCGGGCGAGATTCGAAGGCCCCCAGCGTCAAGAGCGCGGCGCCGCCCCTGAGGAGGGAGCGGCGCGACAGACCGGGCCGGCGGCCGGCGCTCACCTTTCCTCGAAGCGATCGATCTGCTCCCAGGTCAGGATCCCGGCCTCGACGACCTGCCGCATCGCGTCCTGGAAATCCTCCGAGGAAGCGCCCCACGGGTTCTGGAGCACCGCGCGCCGCACCGAGTCGTAGGCCTTCCTCGGTTCGAGGCACCTCAGTTCCTGGAGCGTTTTCTCGTCGATCTGCATGGAGTCCCTCCATCGTCACGAGATCGCCTGGGCGATCAGAAAAGCCGCCGCGGCCGCGACACCGCCGATGAAAATCGTCTGCAGAGCGCTGCGCAGTGGACGGGCTCCGGTGAAGTGGCCCTTGACCCAGCCGAAGAGCGCCAGGGCCAGGAGGGTCGCTCCGACCGAGAAGGACACCGCCAGCTCCTCCCTCGCGAAGGCCATGTAAGGGGCGAGGGGGATGAGCCCCCCGGCGACGTACGCCCCGGCGATGGTCAGAGCGCTGACCAGGGCGCGCCTCGGGTCCGGCTTCTCGAGGCCCAGCTCGAAGCGCATCATGAAATCGATCCAGGCTTCGGGTCGGGCGCGCAGCGCCTCGACCACCGGGGCGCACTCCTCCGGTGTCAGGCCGTAGGAGCGGAAGACGTCGGTCACTTCCGCCGCTTCCACCTCGGGAATGTCGCGGACCTCCATCCGTTCGCGCAGGCGCTCGCTCGCGTAGTGCTCGGCGTCGCTCTTGGCCGCGAGGTATCCGCCCAGGCCCATGGCGATCGATCCGGCGGCGATCTCGGCGAGGCCGGCGGTGACGATGACGCCGGTCGAATCGACGGCCCCGGTCAGCCCCGCGGCGAGGGCGAACGGTACGGTCAATCCGTCCGACATGCCGATGACGATGTCCCGGACCCTCTCGCCTGCCGTGAAGTGTTTCTCGATGTGCGGTGTCTGTGGCATGGTCGCCTCTCGGTTCCCCGGGAGATCCTAGCCCATGCAGCCTGCCCCCGGGACGCCCGATCGGTTAGAATCCTCGCCTGCCATGAGAAAACTCTGGATCGACGGCGAGTTCGTGGACGGCCTGTCCGGGGCGCGGATCCAGGTGATCGACCCGGCGACGGAGGAGGAGGTCGACGTCGTTCCGAAGGGGGGGGAGGCCGACGCCGACCGGGCGGTCGCCGCCGCCAAGCGGGCCTTCCCGGGATGGAAGAGGACCCCGCCCTGGACGCGGGGCG
>JBIOWS010000094.1:0-2002 GCA_044868745.1 Candidatus Polarisedimenticolia bacterium | reverse complement strand
GGAGGGGGAGTCGTTGGAGGGAGGCTGGCTCCACACCGGGGATGTCGGCGAGATCGACGACAAGGGGCGGCTGAGCATCCGGGGCCGGCTGAAGGACGTCATCGTCACCGCCGAGGGGGAGAACGTCTATCCACCCGACGTCGAGGCGGCATTCGACGGGGTGCCCGGCGTGCGCGAGGCGTGCGTCATCGGCCTGCGGTTCGAAGGAGGGGAACGCGTGCACGCCGTGCTCCTGCTGCGAGACGGCGTCGATCCTCTGGAGGCGGTGCGCGCCGCCAACGAAAAACTGATGCCGAAGCAACGCGTTCGTGGACACACCGTCTGGCCGGACGAGGAGTTCCCCAGGACACCGATCGGGAAGGTCCGCAAGGGGATCGTGCGCGAGCGAGTCCTCGCCCTGCAACGAGACCCCGCGCAGCGCGAGCGCTTGGCCTCGACCGCCTTCGGGGAAGTCCGCCGCCTGGTCGCCGCGCTGGCGCGGGTTCCCCCGGAGGGGCTGAAGGAGAACACGCTCCTGGTGGAGGGTCTGGGGCTTGCCAGCCTCGACTTGGTCGAGCTCGCCGTGGCGCTCGAGGAGGAGCTGGGGATCACCGTCCCGGAGGATCTCCTGGCGCGCGCCACCGTCGGCGACCTGGAGCGCCTCGCCCGCGCGGCCACCTCTCCCGCCGGCGAGGATCGGGGCGCTGGCCTCGCGGGGGTCGCCGCCGATTCGGCCGGGAGCATCGTGGCGGGCCCCGCCGCGGGAGCCGATCGACCCGATCAAGAGGAAGGGCGCCGCGCGTCAGTCGGGCTGCGGATGCCGCGCTGGACCCGCCTGGCCCCCGTCCACCTCGCCCGGCGACTATTGGAGGAGGTCCTTTTCGTCCCGATCGTTCATTTTTTCGCTCGTCCCGAGGTGCGCGGTCTCGAGCACCTGCGAACGACCGATCCTCCCTTCCTGTTGGTGGCCAACCATCACGGTTACCTCGACGGCGGCCTGTTCAAGACGCTCCTTCCCCGACACCTCAGAGGAAGGATCGCCCCCGGGATGACGACCCGTCACCATCGCGCCTTCTTCGGCGAGGTCGACGCCGGTCTGGGCAGGTACATGAAGCAGTGGATCCAGATTCGGCTGGTGGAGTTCCTGTTCAACGCCTGGCCTCTCCCCGAGACGGCCGGTGTCCGCGACAGCCTCTCGTACGCGGGCGAGCTGGCCGACGCCGGGTTCTCGCTGCTGATCTTCCCGGAGGGGCGCCATGTGCCGGAAGGAACGGCCGAGGCGTTCCGGAAGGGGATCGGGATCTTCGCCCGGGAGCTCCGCCTCCCGGTCGTCCCCGCCTACCTGGAGGGGACCTCCCGCGTCTTCCCCGACGACGCCTGGTGGCCACGCATCGGCCGGACGAAGCTCATCGTCGGGCCGCCGCTCTGGATCGAACCCGAAGCCGACGCCGGGGAGGCGACGCGCAGGATCGAGGCGGCCGTACGACAGCTGGCATCCACCTTGCGAAGGGCGGCCGTCGCGTGCTCGACCGGTGCCGCGGACGGGGCCACAAGGAGGGTCGAATGAAGAAGATCCTGGCAGCCTCGACAGTCGTGGCGCTGGCTCTGGTGATCGGCTCACCGGCGCTGGCCGGACATCCTGCCCACCGCCGTGGACACGGATACAGGATCGTCAGGACAGCCCGTGTCCACGCCGGTATCCACTTCAGCTTCGGCGTGCCTCTGTTCCCTTACTACTTTGTGCCGGCACCGATCTACTACAGACCGGTCCCGGTCATCGTCGCTCCCGCCCCCTGCGGCTTCTACGTGACCGGGCACTACGTCCCGACGCATTGTCTGCGGGCTTATTACGGGGACGACGAAGACGACAACTGAGGCTCCTCTATCTCGCCTGCTTCAAGTAGCGCAGGAACTCGCCGTCGGTGGTCAGCAGGAGAAGGGTCTCCTCGTCCATGGCCTCCCGGAAGGTCTCCATGGTCTTGAGGAAGCGGTAGAAATCGGAGTCGCGGTTGTAGGCCTGGGC
>JBIOWS010000093.1:0-3947 GCA_044868745.1 Candidatus Polarisedimenticolia bacterium | reverse complement strand
GAATTCCAGCTCGACGAGGAAGCAGGCCCCGATCACCCGGGCCTCCAGGCGTTCGGCCAGTTTCCGGGCGGCCGAGGCAGTGCCGCCTGTCGCCAGAAGATCGTCGACGATCAGCACCTTCTCCCGGGGCGCCAGAGCATCAAGGTGGATCTCCAATCGGTCGGTGCCGTATTCCAGCGAATATTCCTCCGAGGCGGTCTTCCAGGGAAGCTTTCCCGGCTTGCGAACCGGAACGAACCCGGCCCCGAGAGTCAGAGCGATGGCCGGTGCGAAGATGTAGCCGCGCGACTCGATCCCGACAACCTTCGAGATGCCCCGTCCCTCGAAATGCCGGGCCAGCTCCTGCATGGCGTGTCTGAGCGCCTTCCCATCCTGCAGGAGCGGCGTGATGTCCTTGAAGGTGATTCCCCGCTTCGGAAAGTCAGGGACATCGCGGATGAGTCGGCGCAGGTCCATGCGGTCATCCCTCGCAAGAGGCCGTTCCGCCGGCTTGGACGTCACCGTCGGATCTCGAAGCCATGCGAGTCCCTGTCGTCCAGATCGACCTCCGAGGTCTCGACGTCGCTCACCCACGCCCCGCTTGGCCCGCCGCGCACCTGATCGATGAATGCCTGCAGCTTTCCCGCCGGGCCGGCCGCCACGGTCTCGACCCGGCCGTCCGGCAGGTTCCGGACGTAACCCCTGATACCGAGGTTCTTGGCGACCCTCACCGTGAAAAAGCGGAAGCCGACACCCTGCACCAGGCCGCCAATCAGGAGACGAATCGCTTTCATCGGACGATGCAATGGTCGGGGCGAGTGGATTTGAACCACCGACCCCTTGGTCCCGAACCAAGTGCGCTACCAGGCTGCGCTACGCCCCGACCCTGCCGCAGAGACAGCGGATTCTATGCGACCCCCTCAAGGCGGTCAAGGCACGACTCCCTCCCGGCGAGATGAGAGCGTCTGTTCCGTCCGTCTGAAGGGAGTCGATGGCGCGCGACTCAGACGAGTTCAAAGTAGAGGTCGAGACAGGTGTGCGTCGCATCCTGGCCAGTACGAAAGCCAGCCCGAACCTTGTCCCCGATTTTGATCGGCTTACGGTCGATCAGGTAGCTCTTCACGATGGTGCAGACACCCTTCACTTTGACGTCAATCTGGTAGTAGGGACACTCGATCTCCAGGCCCGTTCCGCCGCGCTCCACGAAGGTGTAGGTGTAGATGTAGCCCTTGGGGTCCCTGACCTGGTCCCAGACCATCGGTTGGTGGCAGTCCGGGCAGTCGGCCCGCGGAGGCAGCCAGTGTTCGCTGCGGCCCTTGCCGACCGGACACCGTGTGTTCACGCACCGGGTCGCCATCAGCCGGCCTTCGGTCAGCCCTTTGAAATAAGGCGTGATCAGCCCGTAAGAGTGATAGTGGGTGCCCTCTTCCCCGAAACGCGGGAAATGGAGAACCCAGACGCCATCCACGGCGCTGATCTTGGAGGGTAAGCTTTTCAATTGGACCCGATCTCGCATCGCGCGCCTCCCCTCAGGCCTTCTCGAGGATCGAGCAGACCACATGACTTCCGACGCCGGCGTGGGAGATAGCCATGCCGCGACGGGGATGCTTCACCTGAAGGCTCTGCCAGTCATCCGGTTTCTTCTTGCCGTAGCGTTCCCAGATTTTCGGATCACCGTGGAACCTGTCGTACTTCCCCTGCAGCTGCCAGAGAACCTCGCCGGCCTGGAAGATCCCGGTCGCTCCCACGGCGTGCATGGTGCCCAGGAGGCCGCCCGAGAGGTTGGCCGGACATTTGCCCGGCTTGCCGGTGCGTGGATTGATCAGATAGCAGTCACCCGAGATGACGTAGTCCTGCTCGCGTCCGTAGAGAGTGAGGCCTACGTCGCCGTAGGTCTGTAGGTCGGAGATTGTGAAGGCGTCGTGAGTCTCGACTAGGTCGAGATCCTCGATCGGGTTCTCCACGCCGGCCATGTGGTAGACCATGTAAGCAGCGAAACGAGTGGCGCCGAAGCTCTCGAAGCCCGGCCAGCGTCCGTCCTGCTTTTCCATCTGTTCGTACAGCTCCCGGTAGCCCTTTTCGGTTTCGTTGGGCAGCAGGAGGATCTGCATGGGCCGGCGGTCGCCGGTGCGCAGGGTGTGGGAGCCGCCGGCGACGTAGAGCCGCGCCGGCTGGTCGGTCAGCTTGTAGGCAACGTCCTCCGAGCAGAGCAGTGCCGCCGCCGAGCCCACGCTCATGGCGCAACACTCCAGGAAACGCAGCGGGTCGGAGACGATCTCGCCCTGCAGCACGTCGTCGACGCTGTGGCGGCCCGGCTGCTGGGCGAAAGGCGAGTGGCAGGCGTATCCCCGGTTCTTGACGGCGATCTCGGCCCGCACCCGCTCGTCCACGTGGTACATCTCCTGGAAGCGCCGGGCCATCGGAGCGTAGTAAGAGGCGTAGTTGCGCGCCAGACGGGTTTCGAAATCCTTGCAGGCCGCGGAAGCAATGTAGTAGTTGCCGGTCCAGGTCTTGACTTCGTCCATACGCTCCCAGCCGAGGACCAGCGCGCAGTCCGCCATCCCGCTCGCCACCGTCGTGGCCCCCATCAACAGCGCGGAGCCACCGGTCGCGCCGCCGGTCTTAATACCGACGTTGGGCAGGAGATCGAGCCCCAGGTAATCGTGGACCTTGGCCTCGCAGAGGAGTTGGTCTTGGAAGTGGTCGGCGAATTCCCCATAGCAGGCGAAGTTGATCAGCCCTTTGACCTCCAGAGGATCCAATTTCAAGTCATTTTCCTCGAGCAGCATCCGGAACGCCATCATCGCCAGCTCGTCCAATTTCTTTTCCGGATACTTCTTCCGGTAGTCGGTCGTCCCCGCGGCGACCATAAACACCGGGCGTGTCCACCTGGGGACCCTGAGGTTCCCGGGTTTGAATTCGATCATGCGGCACCTCCTACAACCTGTGCGTACGACACGGTCAGATTCGGCTCAGCTGGCCTGGCTGCAGCGCTCCCAGACTATACCCGCGCGTCGAACCGCCGGGCAAGCCGTTGCAGGCGAGGCCGGAAACAGCCCCCGCCCCGGGCCCTTCAGGCGCCGTCCGTCAGACCAGCAGCGCGGGAGCCGCCGGTAGGATGAGACGCCACCGCCAGTTGCGCAATCCGGGGATTCCATCAGGTTTCTCAAGGGCCGCCTGGCCAGCCGCCGCCAGGGCTTCCAGCGTCGACTGCGGGAAGAGAACACCGGGATCCATTCCAAGCTCCGTGGCTCGCGCCTTCCGCCACTCCCTCAGGCGCTCGAGGCGCGCCTGAATCGCCGCGCTCTTGCGCCGTCCGCGGGAGTGCGGCGGGTTCGGGAGTTCGCTTTCCGGGATCGCCGACCCCCGGGATACGGCAACCAGGACCTCGGGCCCGATCCGGCGGCGGACCAGCGGCGTGACTCCCTTGATCCCTTCAAGGTCGGCCGGAGAGCGTGGCGTCCTTTTGGCCAGAGCGAGGAGCGCCTCGTCGGAAACAATCCGAAAGGGCGGAAGGTCGGCGTTCAGCGCCCGTTGATCCCGCATCACGTACAGCTCCCTCAGGATCGCCGCCTCGCGCGGGGACAGATCGCGAGCCCCCTTGATGCTCCAGAAGGTGTCGCGGTCGAAGGCGCGCGGCTCCCAGGCGCGGCGCGCCACCAGGTCGAACTCTTCCTCGGCCCATTCCAGCCTCCCCATCCCCAGGAGCTCGTCGCGCAGAAGGTCGCGCAGGTGGATGAGGTAGCGCACGTCCTCCGCGGCGTAGACCTTCTGCCGATCCGTGAGCGGTCTGCGGGACCAGTCGTCCCGCTGGCATCCTTTGTCGAGCTTCACGTTGAACTGGGTCGCCAGCAGGCCCGCCAGTCCGATGCTCGGCCTCCCCAGCAGCTGGGCGGCGATCATGGTGTCAAAGAGCGGCGCGAGAGTGAACCCGTAATCTCGCCTCAAGTAGAGGACATCCTGTTCTG
>JBIOWS010000092.1:0-4653 GCA_044868745.1 Candidatus Polarisedimenticolia bacterium | reverse complement strand
CCGCCGGCGCGCCGCTTCCGGAGAGCCTGTCGCGGGCCTTCAAGGACCGCTTCGGCCTGCCGGTCCGGACGTTTTACGGCGCCAGCGAGTGCGGGGGGATCTGCTACGACCGGTCGCGACCGGGGCTCCTGCCCGACGGCTGCGTCGGCACGCCGATCGAGGGCGTCAGGCTCGTTCTCCTTCCCGAGGACGGGCGCGTGGACGGCCGCGGCGACGGCCCGATGTCCAGTCGCGAACTCGGCGACGGGGCCGGGCGGATCTGCGTCCTGAGCGATGCGGTCGCCTCCGGCTACCTGCCGACGGAGCCCGGCGGCGCCCTGCAGCCGGGTCGGTTCCTGACCGGCGACGAGGGGAGGTTCGACGAGGAGGACCGCCTGCACCTCCTGGGAAGGATCGACCGGACCATCAACGTCGGCGGCCGGAAGGTCAACCCGCTCGAGGTCGAGGCGGTCCTCCGGCGGATTCCAGGAGTGAGCCAGGCCGTCGTCTTCGGCGTCCCCGACCGTCAGCGCGGGCAGGCGGTCTGCGCCTGCGTCGTGGCGGCGCGACGGCTGACGCGCGAGACGATTCTCGCCGGCAGCAAGGCGCGGCTGGCGTCTTTCAAGATCCCCCGGCGGATCGAGTTCGTCGAGCGGATCCCGCTCAACACGCGCGGCAAGATCGACCGCCGAGCCCTGACGACAATGCTCACGACGACTTGGCCGATCCACCCCCGCCGCCCTCTGCCCACATATCAAAGAAGTTGAACCACTGCGTCGGGTAGGCCTCCACGATCCTCTCGACCCGGCGTGCGAAGTCCTCGACCGCTTCCTGGACCGCCTTCTCCCCTTGCACGACCCGTATCGGCCCGTCCAGGTGGATGCGGTAGCGCCAATGGCCCAGGATCGGGACACAGACGATCAGGATCGGCGCACCGCTCGCCTGGGCGAGGGCGAACGGCCCTCCCGGAAGATGGAGACACGCTCCGAACAGTGAGGCGTCCCTCAGGAGCGACCCGAACGGGCGGTCCCCCTGAATGGCGACGATCTCCCCGCGTCTGAGCCCGAGCAGCAGGTCCAGGCCGTTCCAGGCGGTGTCGCCCACGGCGACCGTGCGCACCCCAGGGTGGGCGCGGGCCTCCGCCTCGAAGCGCAGCGGGCCACGATCCTCGGGCCGCAGGACGAGGTTGACCGGGCGGCCGTGGCGGGCCAGGAACGCCAGCCCCATCTCCCAGTTCCCGAGGTGGAGCGTCATGACGATGAGGCCCTTCCCCTCCTCGATCAAGCCGTCGATCGTCCGCGCCGCCTCGTCGGCGTTCTCGAGCCAGCGTCGCGCCACCTCCGGGCGGAAAGGCACGAGGTCGGTGTATGCAACCATGAACTTGCTGAAGTTGTAGAACAGGCGGAAGGCCAGGAGCCCTGATGCGAACCCGCGCCGCCCGGTGATCCTCTCCAGGTTGCGGCGCGCCGCCCGCCTCTCGCGCGGCATCGCGACAAAGCACAGCAGGCTGGTGGCGAAGTGGATGGGCGGTCGCAGCGCGCGCGGGACCATCGGGACGATGCCGAGGATCAGGCGCCAGGAGATGTCGCGGTTCCAGCCGTGCGTGTACCAGCGGACCGTCTCGGTCTGCCTTCTCACATCGCCAAGCCGCCGTCCACGAAGAAGACGTGGCCGGTCGTGTAGGAGCAGCGTCCGGAGGCCAGGAAGCCGACCAGCGCGGCGACCTCCTCGGGCTGACCCACGCGCCCCATCGGCACGCGCGCCAGGCCTCGACTCCTCAGATCCTCCGGCAGCTGCTGGAGCATGTCGGTGTCGATCAACCCCGGCGCGACGGCGTGGACCTGGATCCCCTGGCTCGCCACCTCTCTCGCCAGCGCTTTCGTGAAGGCGATGATCGCCCCCTTGGCCGCCGAGTAGTTGGTCTGCCCCGGCGCGCCGACCACCCCCGAGATCGAAGTCAGATTCACGATCGTTCCGCGCCGTTGTCCCAGCATCGTCCGGATCGCCGCCCGGCAGCAGTGGCGCGTACCGTTCAGGTTGACGTCGAGGACGTCGCGCCAATCGTCTTCGCCCTGCAGGGCGAACAGACCGTCCCGGAGCGCCCCGGCGTTGTTGACCAGGACGTCGAGCGCGCCCTCCGCCCGGATGATAGAGTCGGCCAGCGCCTCGCACGCCTCCGCGTCGCGCACGTCAAGCCGATGTGCGGCGACCTTGCTTCCTTCTTCCTTCCGGGAGAGCTCCTCCACCAGCTCCCGAGCCGCCTTCTCCTGCTCGCACCAGGTGAAATGGACCGACAGACCGGAGCCGGCCAGCTCGCGCACGATCGCCCGGCCGATGCCGCGCGACCCTCCCGTGACCAGGGCCACGCGCATCAGGCTGGCGACAGGGTGATCTCGACGTGCAGGCCGTCCTCGATCGCGACCAGCCTCTTGCGCAGGGCCTCGACGTCGGCGGAGGGCGGAAGGTCGAACCGCATCTCCATCTCGTAGAGCGGCGTGCCGGTCGAGGCGGCCGGCCGCAGGTGGGAGGTGAGCTGCAGGATGTTCCCCCCGGTCGCGGCGATCGCCCTGGCGGTCTTGGCCACGATCCCGGCCTTGTCCTCTCCCATCGTCCTCAGCCGGAACGGTCTCCCGCCCGGGGGCGAAGCGGGCGATGCCCCCGCCTCGATCGGCTTGATGAAGATGGTCATACCCTTCTCGTACTCCAGGTGCTTGCAGGCCATGTGCAGCCGCTGCCCCAGGTCCTCCCCCTGCCCCGCGATCAACACCATCGTGGAGAACTCGCTCCCGAGGTTCACCATGCTGCTGTCCTCGAGGTTGCAGCCCAGCTCGAACACCATCTCCGCCAGGTCCGCCACGATCCCCGGACGGTCCCTGCCGACGGCCGTCAGTATGAAATGTCGCGTCATGTTGGTCCCATCTTAAACCAGGACCGCCCTGCGCGGATCCCTCGCTTGAGACGCGCCGCTGGCCTGTACAATAGGCGCCAATGCAGCCCGTGGACTACCGTACAGCGCTCGAGCGCGGGATTGATCTGTTCAACGCTCGCAAATTTTTCGAAGCACACGAGGAGTGGGAGGATGCCTGGCGGCAGGAAAAGGGCAACCCGGCCTACTTCCTGCACGGCCTGATCCAGGTCGCGGCCGGCTTCGTGAAGCTCCAGCGCGGAGAGCCCCGCGGCAGCGCCGGCCTGCTCCGGAAGGGAGCTCGGAAGCTCGAGCGCTTCCTTCCGAGTCGCTTCGGAGTCGATCTCGCCGCGCTTCTCGGGTCGGTCGAGCGATGGATCGAGGCGACAGAGAGGATGGCGTCCTCGGGGTCGACGGACTACGAACCGGGTCTGCTTCCGCCGATCGCGCCGTCGGAAACGACACCGGAAAGGTGAGGAACACGGGCCCGCCATGAGCCGAGTCAGGTTCTCGAAAACCGGAGCGCGCGCTGTCATGGGCCACCGGGTCGCCACGCAGGGGATCTCCGACCGGCGGCTGCGTCGGTGCGTTCTCCGCATTCTCGAGGAGAACGTCCTGTGCTCCATCGCCACGGTCTCTTCCGGTCGTCGGGCCCACATCAACACGGCGTACTTCAGCTACTCGGAGGGGCTGGAATTCTATTTCCTCTCGCACCCCGACTCGCTACACTGCCGGAATATGTCGAAGAACTCGTCCATGGGGATGGCGATCTTCTCGTCCTCGCAGAGGTGGGCGGGACCCGACCGGGGCCTCCAGCTCTTCGGGACCTGCCGTCGGGTCGGGGGATCCCGAGCGCTGGAGGCGGAGCGGCTGTACGGCAAACGCTTCCCGGCGTACGCGCGCTGGAAAGCGGGTCTCCACAAGGACGATGCGGCGCGCGAGTACCGCTTCTACCGGTTCCTCGCGACCGCTCTCAAGGTTCTCGACGAGAAGAGCTTCGGTGCGGCAGTGTTCGTGTCCGCCGACGTGAGGCGAGGGTGACGATGGTCGGACGGGGGGTGAGCCTGTGAGCCAGACCGAACCGGTCATTCGAAGGATCTCGGACACCGCCCACTGGGCCGCGGTGTACCGGGCGAACGAGAACGAGCGAACCGATGCGCTTTTCCGCGATCCGTTCGCGCGGCGCCTATCGGGCCGGCGCGGCGAGAGGATCGCCGGCACCTTGCCGGGGCAGAAACGGAGCGAGTGGGCCTGGGTGACGCGCACGTTCCTTTTCGACCAGCTCATCGCGGAGCAGGTGTCGCGAGGCTCCGACCTGGTCGTCAACCTCGCGGCGGGCCTCGACGCGAGGCCGTACCGCATGCCTGTCCCTTCATCGCTGAGGTGGATCGAAGTGGATCTCCCCGAGGTGCTCGACTACAAGAAGGAGATCTTGAAGACCGATCACCCGGCGTGTGCGCTGGAGCGCGTCCCACTGGACCTGTCGGACGTCAAGGCCCGTCGGGCTCTCTTCGAGCGCCTAGGCCGTGAGGCGCGCCGGGGTCTGGTCATCACCGAGGGCCTCCTCATCTATTTCACGGCCGAGGAGGTGGGCTCGCTGGCCCGGGATCTCGGCGCTTCATCCGGTTTCCAGCGCTGGGTTCTCGATCTCGCCTCGCCGGGATTGCTGCGCATGATTCAGCGGCAGGTCGGCGCACAGCTCAGCCAGGCCGGCGCCCCGTTCAAGTTCGGCCCGGAGGAAGGGCCGGAGTTCTTCGCTCTTTACGGCT
>JBIOWS010000091.1:0-4324 GCA_044868745.1 Candidatus Polarisedimenticolia bacterium | reverse complement strand
GCGACGGCCATGGCGGGGGCGATGGTCCTGACGGCCGCCCCGGCCGCGCCATCCAAGACCATCTCCACGGGGACCGCGCTCCGTCTCACACCGAAAGCCCGCGTGATGTCGACCTACACCCTCGAGTGCCGCTTCGAAGTCTTCACCAAGAACGTCACCTTCGACGTGCCGCAGGCGTACCAGGACAGCTTCGCCTTCTGGACCGGCAGGATGACGCAGAACAAGCGAATGGAGGTGATCGAGATCGTCACCTCCACGAGCGAGTCGAACCAGAACGGATCGGTCCTCTTCAAGCGAACCGTCCCGAAGTTCAACCTCGAGCTGGAGAAGAAGGGGCAACCCCTGACCCCCTACGGTCCGCTCGAGAAGCAGGTGAGATCCCTGGCCTGGGCGGGGAGCCTGGATCGGTTCGGCAACGTGAAGGAGATCCGCAAGGTGGCCGGCCCCGACAATCCCGAGGTGGACGGGGTCGCATTCCCGCAGTTCGATGCGGTGTTCCCGGAGCTCCAGGGGCCGCGCGAAATCAGGGTCGGGGAAGCGTTCACCGAGACCCGGGTCCTGCCGCTGCCGACCCGCGTGAACGTCCTCGGTCTCGAGCAAACCACCGTGCGGCTGACCCGCGAATATATCCTGAAGGTGACCTCCGGCTCCCAGGCGACCTTCGAGGTCAAGGTCACGTATGCCAACGATTCTGGCAACCCGCCGAAGGCCCCCGACACGACCTGCCTGATCGCAGGGGGAGGGACGGGACAGGCGGTCTTCGACACGCGGCGCGGTGTCTTCCTCAGCGCGAACCTGCCCAGCGCCATGACGATCGACATCGAGGCGCCCCTGCGCCCGCTCCCGGACAAGCCCGAAACCGCCCACCCCGGGAAGGGCAAGACCCACATCGATCTGGAACTTTTGGTTGCAGGGCTGCAGACGGTGCAGAGGACCTGGGGAGAGGACCAGGACTAGCGGTTCACTGACTCCCCGGTCGGAGCGCTCCGAGATTCCAGACCACCAGGATCCATCCGCCGTTCGTCCCGTCCCCCGTCAGAAGCGCCAGATCCACCGTTCCGTCGGAGGAAAGATCCGCCAGGACCGGCCGGGATGCCGCGACCAGGCCCTCCGCGTCGAAGGGGAACCCCTTGAGGGGCTGCCCGCTGGCTCGTAGTCCGATCAGGCGCAGATAGGCCGAGCCGTTGTAGATGTTGGTCCGGGCCTGAACAAAATCGGGGATGGCGTCGCCGTCGACGTCGCCCACCACCCACGGCGAGACGCGCAGGGCCTGTGCGCGGATGAAGTCCCTGTGGATCGGCCGGGGGAAGCCGGACAGGAGCGCGCCGACGGCGTCGAAGGCGAGCAGCGCGTCCCCGTCATCCTGGAGGATCTCGGGGAGGCCGTCGCCGTCCAGGTCGACCGGCACCGCGCCCCAGGCACCGCCGCTGCTGAGCGGGCGTGGCCAGCCTGGAGCCGTCGAGCCGTCCGCATGCACGACGTGCATGACGGCCTGGACCAGCGGCTCGGTGGGCTGCGGCTCGCATTCCGTGGATCCGTCCTGGGCGCTGCAGGAGACCGGCATGGTCGACTGCGCCAGCTCGGGAAGCCCGTCGCCGTCGAGATCGGCCACGGCGGGCGCCTGGCGGTTGGTGACCTCCGACAGCGATATCGGGAACCCGGAGACGATCCTTCCATCGCCCGAAACCGCCACCAGGCGCGGCGAGACACCGGCCTCGACGAAGACCACCTCGTCGCGGCCGTCGCCATCCAGATCGGCGGCCGCCAGGTCGGCGTTGACCTCCTTCGACGGGCCGGGCCCGTCGGGCCTCAGCCGGACCGGCCATCCCAGAACCGGCCGTCCGCGGCCATCGAGCGCCAAAAGCTCGCCGTGGCTCATCGCCCGAACCACCTCCATCCTGCGATCACCGTCCAGGTCCGCCAGCAGAACGGCCGAGGGGGAGCAGGAGTAGTAATCGGTCCCCGAGGATCCGACTTCGACGGGCCAGCCGTCGACGTCCGTGCCATCGGCATGGAAGGCGTACAGGAAGGTTCTCCGTGACATCTCTCCTGAGATGACGCAGGTGACAATCTCCGGGGAACGATCACCGTCCAGGTCGCCGAGGCCGGGAGCGCCGAACGGATACGCCGGCTGCGGCAGGTGGTCGAAGGTCCGCGGCCACCCGAGTGCGGGGATGCCGCCACGATGGATCACCGTCACGAGGCCCGCCGGGATCGACACGACGAGTTCCAAGCCACCGTCGCCGTCCAGGTCCGAGGCCAGGAGCGCTCCCTCCTGCGGGCGGTAGTCGGTCGTGCGGTGGAACGGAATCGGGAAGCCGTCGAGGAAGGGAGGACTCTTCGGTATCTGCCCCTGCAGCGCGCCGCCCACCTGTCCTGCCTGGCTGGGACCTCCTCCGGGAGGCAGGAGGGTCGCAAGACCGAGCACAAAAAGCGGGGCGAGCACCCGTGCCCCAGGCCGACGCGGCGAGCGGGACATCTGGATCCTCGAATTGAGCCCTGGCTCACCCTTTATACCGCCGGACGGGCGAAGCGGCAACGTAAAAGAAGTTGTCCGATGGGGGGAGATCGGCTTAAATCCCGATCCATGACGACCGGAGACCCCGCTCCACCGCCGCCGCACGCCCGGGTGCGTGTACGGTTCGCCCCCAGCCCGACCGGATTCCTGCACGTGGGGGGTGCCAGGACGGCGCTGTTCAACTGGCTGTTCGCGCGGCAGCAGGACGGTACCTTCATCCTCAGGATCGAGGACACCGACCTGGAACGCTCGACGGAAGAGAGTGTCAGGACGATCCTGGAAGGCCTGCGTTGGCTCGGCATCAGCTGGGACGAGGGTCCGGTCTTCCAGTCACGCAGCCTGGATCGCCACCGCGCCCTGGCCGATCGGCTCCTGGAGGAGAGGAAAGCCTACCGCTGCTTCTGCAGCGCCGAGGAGCTCGATCGGAAAAGGAAGGTCGCCGAGCGGGAGGGGAGCGCCTGGAGGTACGATCGGACCTGCCTGCGACTCGACACGGAGCAGGCGCGGCGCATGGCGGAACGAAGCCCGGCGGCGCTGCGCTTCCTCGTGCCGGAAGGCGAGGTGACCTGGGACGATCTGGTGCACGGGCCGACCTCTTTCGACGCTTCGGTGATCGAGGACATCGTCCTTCTGCGCTCGGACGGATCGCCGACCTACAACCTGTCGTGCGTCGGGGACGACATCGAGATGCGCGTCACGCACGTCATCCGCGGCGACGATCACCTGAGCAACACTCCGAAGCAGCTCCTCCTCTACCGGGCGGCCGGAGCCGGGCCGCCGCGTTTCGCGCACCTGCCGCTCATCCTGGGCACCGACAAGAAACGGCTCAGCAAGAGGCATGGCGCGGTCTCGGTGACCGAGTACCGCGACCAGGGGTATCTGCCGGAGGCGCTTTTCAACTTCCTGGCGCTCATCGGCTGGTCCCCCGGTGGCGGGCGCGAGAAGATGACCAAGGAAGAGATGATCGCCGCCTTCCGGCTGGAGGCGATCAACCGCAAGGGGGCGGTGTTCGACGAGCAGAAACTCGAGTGGCTCAACAGCCAGTACATCAACGACCTGCCGGCGGCGCGCCTCGCCGCCCTCATCCGGCCGGACTTGGAGCGCGCCGGGCTGTTCGGCCCGGACCTGCAGGAAGGGGGCGGGAGGCGGGGCTGGTTCCTGCGTGTTCTCGAGGCGCTCAAGGATCGCTCGAAGCGACTGGGCGATTTCACGCGCGACCTGCAGCCGTTCCTGACCGATCGCTTCGAGTATCGTCCGGAGGCGGTCGAGAAGTATCTCAGGGGGGGCGGCAAGGGGGGCGGCCCGGGCGAGATCGCCGGGCGGATGCGGGCGCTGCGCGCCGCCCTGGCCGCCGTGGAGCCGTTCACCGAGGCCACAACCGAGCAGGCGTTGCGCGGCCTGGCCGAGTCGAGAGCGGAGCCGGCGGCCGCCTACATCCACCCGCTGCGCGTCGCCCTGGTGGGGAGCGCCGTGAGTCCGGGGATCTTCACCATCCTGGTCTTGATCGGCCGGGAGCGGGCCCTGGCACGGCTCGACAGGCTCGTGGAGTTCCTCGGCCAGATTGACACACCTCCGGCCGTCCGCTAAAATCCGCCCGGTTTCCGGGATCGTCTAACGGTAGGACACATGGCTCTGGACCATGGTATCGGGGTTCGAATCCCTGTCCCGGAACCAACCCCGGTGGCGCTATCGTCTAGGGGTTAGGACGGATGGTTCTCAGCCATCAGACCGGGGTTCGAATCCCCGTAGCGCTACCACCTGAGATTTGAAAGCACCCGCCGCCGCCCTCCTGCTGATCGCCACCGC
>JBIOWS010000090.1:0-10194 GCA_044868745.1 Candidatus Polarisedimenticolia bacterium | reverse complement strand
CACCGCCGCCATCGCCCGACCTGGAGGAGTACCTGAAGCGGAGGAGCGTTCCCGCCCCCGGCGCGCAACTGACCGGCGTCGACCCCGAGGAGGTCAAGCGGATCGCGAAGCGGGCACTGGAGCTGGTGCAATCGTTCGCGCGCGTGGACGAGGAAGCCGTCGCCGACCTCCTTCGGGCGATCGGACCGTTCGCCGCACGCGCGCGGGAGAGACTCCTCGCCTCGGGGTATGTGACGTTCGAAGGCCTTCTGCGTCTGACCCGCGACCTGCTGGTGAGGCATCCGGGGATCCGCCGACAGATAGCCTCCCGGTACAGGACGATCCTGGTCGACGAATTCCAGGACACCGATCCTCTGCAATACGAAATACTCTTCTTCATCGCGGAGAACGACGAAACGGCCGCCTCCGACGCCTACCGGGCCCGACTGGAGCCGGGACGGCTGTTCATCGTCGGCGATCCGAAACAATCGATCTACCGCTTCCGGGGAGCCGACATCGAAGCCTACCGCCGCGCGGTGGGTCGACTGCTGGCGTGCGGCGGGGAGCAGTTGACGCTCAAGGCCTCCTTCCGCAGCCCGCCGGAGCTCGTCAAACCGATCAACGCTCTCTTCGAAGACTGGTTCACGTCCCGAGCGCCCGCGGAGGGCACTGACGACTTCGGCTACGACCCGCTCGTCTCCGCGCGCGGGCCGAGCTCGGAGCCGACGGAGCCCCGGGTGGAGATCTGGTCTGTGGATTCCGTGGGGAGCGCCGAGGTGCGCCGCCAGGGGGAGGCGGAGGCGATCGCCGGCTGGATCGCCGAAAACCTCGACAGGCGGGTCGCGACCGGTCATCCACTCGCCCCGAAAATGATCGCCATCCTCCTGCGTGCCCTCACCAACGCCGGCCTGTACGCGCAGGCCCTGCGGCGCGCTGGCATCCCGTTCATTGTGGAGGGGGGAAGGGGCTTCTATGAACGACCGGAGGTGGGAGACCTGATCTCCTTCCTGAGGGCCGCGGTCAACCCGAACGACCACCCCGCTCTCCTGGCCGTCCTGCGCGGACCGCTTGGAGCCGTCAGCGATGCGGAGCTGGCGCGCTTCGCCCTCGCGGGCGGCCGGCTGCACCTGCCCGTCGGCGGGCTCGCCGATCTCGCGCCGTTTCCCGGCATCCGCCGCACGCTGGCGCTCATCGAGTCGTTCCGCGCCGGGATGCCGGGCCGCTCTCCCGACGACATCATACGCTCCGCCCTGACGGGCACGCCGCTCGCCATCCTGCACGCGGCCTCGTTCGAGGGTGCCCAGCGCGTCGCCAACCTGCGCAAGCTGACCGCTCGCGCCGAGGATCTGGCGCGCCGCGGGCTGTCGCTCGAGGAGACGCTGCGAGTGGTCGAAGAGGATTTTCAGGGCGACAGGGCCGAGGGAGAGAGCCCGCTGGCGGACGAGACGCTGGAGGCGGTCCGCATCCTTTCGGTCCACAAAGCGAAGGGTCTGGAGTTTCCCGTGGTCATCATCCCGGACCTCGGACGGGAAGCCAGGCGATCGGCGGAGCCGGCCACGAAGGTCGCCTGGACGAGGTGCGCCGGAACGGGTTTCCTGGCGGTCAGGCTGGCGGGGGGGATCACCAATCTGGCCTGGATCGATCATCTCGAATCGACCCGCCGCCACGAAGCGGCGGAGGAGAAGCGCGTGCTCTATGTCGCCTGTACGCGTGCGAAGGATCGCCTGATTCTGATCAACAGCGCCAGCGGACGCCGGGCTCCGTGGCGGGATGCCCTGGCCGCCCTCGGTTACACGGCCGACGGAGTCTTTCCCCCTGATCGGCTCCTGGCGCGCGGACGGGTCCAGCACCGGCGGATCGTCCCGACGGCCCCCGGGCGGACTGCTCTCTCCAATCGGCTCGATCCGATCTGGGCACAGGCGGCGGATCGCTTCGAAAAGGTCTCCGCCTCGGCGCGGGCTACCGCGGTGCCTCCCATGCGCTGGCCGTCGGGGGCGCGTGACAAGTGGATCGCGGACGTGGGCGGGGACGAGGCCCGGGCTCGCCCAGCGGTGCCGTCTCGATCGGGACGTCAGGAGGGTGACGTCGCCCGCCTGGCAGGTACTGCGGTGCACGGCGCTCTGGAGCGCTGGGATTTCAAGAGCGCGGTGCGACTTCGTGAGTTGGTGCGGCGGGAGGCAGACCAGGCGGCGGGCGAGATCGTCGGCCATGTCACGCCCCGGGATCGACTGGCCGGGGATGTCCGCGAGCTGGCGTTGCGGATTATCGAGGAGTTCCTCGCCTCGCCGCTCCCGGCCCGCCTGGCGGCCGTCGAGGTGCTCGGCCGCGAGGTTCCCCTGCTGTACCGGGATGACCGGGGGGTGTGCTGGATCGGATCCTGCGATCTCATCTACCGCGATGCCGACGATCGCACGGTGGTCGCCGACTACAAGACGGACTCCTTCGAAGGCGATCCCGCGACCACCGCCGAGCCGTACCGCGCCCAGATCGAGGTCTACCGTGAGGCGGTCCGCCGGGCCCTACCCAAGAACTCCGTCCGGGCCGAGATCCTGTTCCTCAGGAGGGGGATCGTGGTACCGATTTAGCCGGGAGCGGGCGGGGTCCTGAGCGACGCGGTGAGTCGGCCGATGGCGCTCCTCCAGTCGAACGGCGCGAACGCCTTGGAGTCGGGGGCGAACAGCCGATGCTCCAGGCTCAAGTCGGTGGCCGCGCCGGCCTGCGCCTCCTCGAGCCAGACGCGCACCACGGACGGATGGTCGTCCTCCCAGGTCATCACCAGGAAGCGGTCCGGATCCCACACGACATAGTGCCCCCTGACCATCGACCTCCCGGTCCATTCCAGCGCGAGCTCGCCACCGAGCGTCGGGTCGGTAGCGGCCCGGTCCGCCAGCCAGCTGGACAGGCCGGCGGGGGTGACGCAACGCTCGAAGACCTCTTCCGGCGATGCCGGGACCCGCGCCTCGGTGTACCGCGACAGGCGGACCATGCCGCGCGCCTTCTCCATGTAGAGCTTGAGGATCTGCGTCTCGGATTCCCAGCCCTGGTCGATCGATCGGAACGTCTCGTCCCAGGACTCCTCTCCCGGGAGTCCCGCGTGCGTGACCGTCAGGATCGTGCCGTCGCGCCAGGGGTCGAGGCGGAATTCGAGCTCCGTTTCCTCCTCGTCCACGATGGTGCGCAGGCGGATCAATTCCTGGGGATCGATTGCCACGAACTCACCGGCGACAACTGTGGCATCGGTCCCTGTCTTCCCGGTGCCCTCGCCGAATACCCAGCGGTACGATCCTCCCGGACGC
Source organism: Candidatus Polarisedimenticolia bacterium (assembly GCA_044868745.1). Lineage (GTDB taxonomy): Bacteria > Acidobacteriota > Polarisedimenticolia > Gp22-AA2 > Gp22-AA2 > JBIOWS01. Next base: position 6,919 of record JBIOWS010000090.1, on the reverse strand, counting down.
AGGTCGATGCTGGCCTCGGAGACGAACCAGCGCGACAGCTCCCGGGGGTCGGTCAGGGCCAGATAGACCTCGGCGGGGGAGGCGTGAATCCCCACGCTGTGCCGGCTGCAGCGGTCCGGCTCCAGGGTCAGACCGCGCGGTTCCTCGGAGGTCATTGCGAAATCATCGCCGATCCGGACCGGCCCGTGTCAAGGGAGGCGTCTCCCGGCGGGCGAGGATGTCCATGAGCATTCCTCCCAGCCCGACGGAGTCGGCCGGGAAGCGGAGGGCACTCACCCACCAGGCACGAGCGCCGCGTTCCTCCGGACGCGCGTGCCGGAAGCCTCCCAGGAGAACCAGCCGGATCCTCCCCGTCGTACGGACCGACCGGGCGAGCTCGATGCTCTGCGTGTGCGGCACGATGGAGTCTCCCCGCCCGTGCAGCAGGTAAAGATCCACCGCCAGCGGACCCGCCAGGCTCTTCGCGGGGGAGAGTGCGTCGATCACCCCCCGCAGCCCCGGGTCGATCCGGGCCATCAGAGCCTCGAAGCGGTCCGGGTCGGTGTTGGCCAGGAGGTCGAGCGCCGAGCGGGCGGCGGGACCCAGGGGGGCCGCCAGGGCGCCGGTGTCGGCTCCGGGATCCTTGCGGCGCAACCGACCGATCGCCGCCAGTGAAGCCCGGTCGGCCGGATCGGCGATGGCACCGACGTTGGCTTGCAGAAGGATCCACCGCCCCTCGGGCAGTGCCTCCCCATCCCGATCGAGTCCCTCGTCCTGGTAGCGGCCGGTCGTCAAAAAGCGGATCACCTCCCGCAAATCGAAATATCCGCCGAACAGGACGGCGAAGTCGGCACCCGGCTCCCGCGGGCTATCCAGGGCCAGGAGGACCGGGCCGGCCGAGTAGGAGAAGCCGACCACGCCGGTCTGGGTCTGCGGAGCTGCGCCCTCGCGTTCTCCCGGCTCCGCGGAGGGACAGCTGTCCAGTCGATGCACGGCGCGCAGGGCGGCGCGCACCTCCTCGATATCCTCCCGAGCGACGCGCAGCGCCCGCAGGCCCGGGAGATCCGGCACCATCACCAGGAAGCGGTGCCGCGCGAAGGCGCGGCCGAGGGCGCGTAGCCTGAAATCGTCCTTGCCGGTGTCGACCAGGCCGTGGACGAGAAGCAGCCGGACCCGGGGCGCAGGCGAGGCCTCACAGTAGATGTCGGCTTGACGAGTCTCCCCGCCCGGCCCTGCATAGGAGACGGTAATCCCCCCGGGGCGAGCTCCGTCCGGCGCAGCGGAGGCCACGGACCAGACGTCGGCCAGGAGCGAGATGGCTTCCACGACGAGCTGGCCCCGAGGGCTGAGTCCGAGACCGATCGAGACGAGGAGGGCGAGGAGCAGGAGGACGGGGATCCATCGCTTCATTTCCGGCGATGCTACAATCCCGGCCGTTTCTGCACAACTCACCAGGGCCCGGCCCATGGGGCCCCACGACAAGGGGACTCGCCACGATGCTGACCCGAATTCTCCGCCCGCTCGCCGCGCTCGCCCTCCTGGCCACACTGCAGGGCCGCACCGCGCTCGCCGATTCGCGTGAGCTACTGATCCACGGCGGCACGCTTCTGACCATCACCCACGGAACGATCGAGCAAGGAGACCTTTTAATCAAGGACGGCCGTATCGCCGCCATCGGCAAAAACCTGGACCCGCCCCGCGGAACGCGATTGATCGACGCGTCGGGCCGCTACGTCCTGCCCGGAATCGTCGATACGCACTCGCACATGGGGGTCTACCCCTGGCCGGAGGCGCCCGCGAACAGCGACGGGAATGAGCTGAGCGATCCGATCACCCCGTGGGCGCGGGCGGCGGACGCCATCTACACCGAGGACCCGGAGTTCGCCCTCGCGCGCGCCGGCGGCGTGACGACGGTGCAGATCATCCCGGGCAGCGGCAACCTGATCGGCGGCGAAGGAGTCACCATCAAGCTGCGGCCGAACGTCGATCTGGACCGGATGATCTTCCAGGGGGCGCCCCGCGGCCTCAAGATGGCGCTTGGCGAGAACCCCAAACGAGTGTACGGGGAGCGCAACAAGATGCCAGCCACTCGCATGGGGAACATGGCGACGTTCCGCGACGCCTTCAACCAGGCGCGCAACTACCGGGCAAAGTGGGAGGCCTGGCGGGGCAAGAAGGAGGAGGAGCGCGGCGCTCCTCCGGACAAGGACCTGAAACTGGAGGCGTTGCTTCAGGCCCTGGACGGCAAGCTGCTGGTGCACGTCCACAGCTACCGCAAGGATGAAATCCTGCAGTTCCTCAAGATCGCCGACGAGTTCGGGCTCAAGATCACCTCCTTCCAGCACTGTCTCGATGGCTACAAGATCGCCCGCGAGCTGAAGCGCCGCGACATCGCCGTGGCGACCTTCGCCCACTGGTGGGGATACAAGATCGAGGCCTGGGACGGCATTCCGCACAACGCCGCCCTGCTGGCGCGCCAGGGGGTGCGGGTCAGCATCCACTCCGATTCGGGCAACCTGATCCAGCGCCTGTACACGGAGGCGGCGGTCGCGGCCCGCTACGGTCTCTCGGAGGAGGACGCTCTCCGTTCCATCACGCTCAACCCGGCTTCGGCCCTGGGGATCGCGGACCGAGTCGGGTCCCTGGAGGTCGGCAAGGACGCCGATCTGGCGATCTTCACGCGCCATCCGCTCGACGTCTATACCTTGGTGGAGAAGACCCTCATCGACGGAGAGCTCGTCTACGATCGCGGAGCGATTCCAACATCCGGGTCGCTCCCCCCCCCGCCATCGATGCCGGTCGGCCCTTCGGCCCCTCCTCCCTCCGACCTCGTGCCCCCGGCCGTACCGCTCAACCAGGAGGGGAGCTACGCCATTGTCGGCGGGCGTGTCTTCACCATGAGTGGGCCGCCGATCGACAACGGCACCGTCATCCTCGACAAGGGGAAGATCCGCGAGGTCGGCGGGGAGGGGCTCCGTTCCCCGGCCCGTGCCACAGTGATCGACGCGAAGGGCCTATGGGTCTTCCCCGGGTTCATCGAGTCCCATACCCACATCGGGCTCGCCGAGATTGATCTCGTCGAGATGATGCGCGACGAGGACGAGTGGTCCGAACCGGTCCTCCCGCAGCTGCGTGCCATGGACGCTTATTACACCGAGAGCGAGATCATCCCGGTCACCCGGCTGCACGGGCTGACGGCCGCTTTCGCCGGCCCCGGCGAGGGGAACGTGTTCGGGGGATCGGGCGCCATCGTGAGATTGGACGGGGAGACACCGGAGGAGGTCCTGATCAAGGACGGCGCGGCGCTCGTGGTCAATCTCGGAGAGCTCCCGAAGGAGCGTTACGGACCCCGCTCGCAGTCGCCCGCCACGCGCATGGGGATCGCCGGGCTGGTCCGGGACGCTTTCACGAAGGCCAGGGACTACCAGGCGAAATGGGCCGACTACGAACGCAAGAAGCGGGAGTTCGAGGAACGCCGACCGTCCGCGAAGGACAAATCCTCAAGAAAGACCCCTGAGCGACCGGCTCCCCCTGATCGCGATCTGAAGCTGGAAGCGCTCCAACCGGCGCTCCTGGGGAAGATGCCCGTGTTCGCCAGAGCGCACCGCGTGGATGACATCCTGACCGCGCTCCGCCTGGCGCAGGAGTTCAACCTCAAGTTGATCTTGAGCCATGGCACGGAAGCCTATAAGGTTGCAGATATTCTCGCGGCCAGGAAAGTCCCCGTCGCGGTCGGGCCGATCAGCACGCAGCCGGAGCGACTCGAGACCCCGGGGGCGGTCTACGATAACGCCGCGCGACTCTACCGGGCGGGCGTCAAGATCGCCATCCAGACCGGCGAGACGCTGAATGGCCGGATGCTCCCCCACGAGGCCGGCCTGGCCGTCGCCTACGGCCTGCCCTGGGAGGAGGCGATCAAGGCGATCACCGTCAACCCGGCCGAGATCTTCGGAGTCGCCGATCGGATCGGTCATCTGGCGCCGGGGATGGACGCCGATCTCATCGTCACCGAAGGGGATCCCCTCCAGCCGCTGACGCGTCTGCGCTACCTGATCATCAAGGGACGGCCGATCCCGCTGACCAGCCGTCAGACGGCCCTGTACGAGAAGTGGCGGTGAGGGGCCGACCACTGTTCATCTGCCCCATGCACCCGGAGGTCGTGGGCGACGCCCCCGGTGCCTGTCCCAGGTGCGGCATGTCTCTCCAGCGTGCGAGCCCCGCCTCCGGGGAGCAGGACGACGCAGAGCTACGGGACATGAGCCGCCGGCTCTGGATCGGCCTGGTTCTGACCGTCCCCGTGTTTCTCCAGTCGATGACCGGGATGACCCTCGGGGTGCCGATCGCGCACGGCACCGCGGGGCGCTTCACCGATCTGCTGCAGCTCCTGCTCGCAACGCCGGTCGTGACCTACTGCGGCTGGCCCCTCCTGCTGCGCGGCTGGGCCTCGATCGTCAATCGCAGCCTCAACATGTTCACCCTGATCGCGACCGGGACGTCGACCGCCTACCTCTACAGCGTGATCGTCGCCCTCTCCCCCGGGATCGTCCCCACCTCGATGGCGGGAGCGCATGGCCCGTCGATCTATTTCGAGACCGCCTCGGTGATCACCGTCCTGGTCCTTCTGGGACAAGTGATCGAGCTGCGTGCCCGCGGTCGCACCGGCGGCGCCATGAGGGCGCTCCTCGACCTCGCCCCGCCCACCGCCCGTAAGGTCGGGGAGGAGGGACAGGAGATCGATGTCCCGCTGGACCACGTGAAGGTGGGCGACCGGCTCCGCGTTCGGCCCGGCGAGAAGGTGCCGGTCGATGGGGTCGTCCTGGAGGGAACGAGCGCCGTCGACGAGTCGATGCTGACCGGAGAGTCGATCCCGGTCGGGAAGGGTATCGGGGACAGGGTGATCGGGGGGACGACCAACGGTACGGGAAGCTTCGTGATACGCGCCGAGAGGGTGGGCGCCGACATGATCCTGGCGAGGATCGTCCGCCTGGTGAGCGAGGCGCAGCGGAGCCGCGCCCCCATCCAGCGGCTGGCCGACGTGGTGTCGTCCTACTTCGTCCCCGCCGTCCTGGCCGTGGCCGCCGCCTCGTTCCTGGCCTGGGCTCTGCTCGGGCCGGAGCCACGACCGGCGCACGCCCTCGTCGCCGCGATATCCGTCCTGATCATCGCCTGTCCCTGCGCGCTCGGCCTGGCCACGCCGATGTCGATCATGGTCGGGACGGGACGCGGCGCTCTCGCCGGCGTCCTCATCCGTGACGCCGGAGCCCTGGAAATGCTGGCGCGCGTGGACACGCTCGTGGTTGACAAAACCGGCACCCTCACGGAGGGCAAGCCGACGCTGTGCACGGTCCTCGTCCGCCCCGGGTACTCAGAGGAGGAGCTGTTGCGGATGGCCGCCTCCGTCGAGCGCGCCAGCGCCCATCCTCTGGCGGGCGCAATCCTGGAAGGCGCCCGCTCGCGCCGTCTGCGCCCGGGCGAAGTCTCAGCCTTCGAGTCGATTCCCGGCCAGGGCGTGGTGGGGAAGGTCGAAGGGAAGACCGTGGCCCTGGGGAACGCCGACCTCATGCGCCGGATCCTGGCCGACCCGGGCGAAGGGGACCACTTGGAGAGACAAGCCCTGCCGCTGCGCAGCGAGGGCCAGACGGTCATGTTCATCGCGGTCGACGGCTGCCCCGCGGGCCTGCTCGGCGTCGCCGACCCGATCCGACCTTCCGCCGCCGAGGCGATCCGGACGCTGCGCGCGGACGGCGTGCGGATCGTCATGCTGACCGGCGACAACAGATCCACGGCCGAGACCGTCGCGCACCGATTGGGAATCGACGAGGTGGAGGCGGAGGTGTCCCCGGAGCGCAAGGAGGAGGCGGTGCGGCGCCTGCAGGCCGAGGGGCGTCTGGTGGCGATGGCCGGCGACGGGGTCAACGATGCCCCGGCGCTCGCCCGCGCCCACGTCGGGATCGCCCTCGGGACCGGCGCGGATGTCGCCATGGAGGCCGCCGGCGTGACGCTTCTCAAGGGGGAGCTGCAGGGGATCGCCCGCGCCCGCCGGCTCAGTCGCGCCACGATGCGCAACATCCGCCAGAACCTCCTGTTCGCCTTCCTCTACAACGCGCTGGGCGTGCCGATCGCCGCCGGCGCGCTCTATCCCCTGCATGGGATCCTGCTCAGCCCGATGATCGCCGGCGCAGCGATGAGTTTCAGCTCGGTGAGCGTCATCGCGAACGCCCTGCGCTTGCGCCGTCTGGAACTGTAGGCCATTCGCGTTTACAATGAACGGCCTGTCAGCCTCACCCGCACCGAAAGGAGACGCGATGAACATCAGCCGGATCGTTAGCAGCATGCTCGTCGTCACCGCCCTCGCCGTCGCCGGCGCCGTTGCCGGGGACGAGCTCGCCATCGGCGCCAAGGGCCCCGACTTCAACCTCAAGGGGACGGACGGCAAGACCTACTCCCTGCAAAGCGTCGCCGGCACCAAGGGGACGGCGGTCGTCTTCACCTGTAACGAGTGCCCATTCTCGAAGGGGTACGAGGCCCGCCTGATTGCGCTGGCCAACGAGTACCGTCCGAAGGGGATCGGATTCATCGCCATCAACCCGAACGATCCCAGGGTCGTGCCGGGCGACGGCTACGAGTTCATGGTCAAGCGCGCCAAGGAGAAGAGCTTCCCCTACCCTTACGTCGCCGATGAGTCGCAGGCTGCCGCCGCGGCCTACGGCGCCCGCGTGACGCCGCACATTTTCCTGCTCGACGCCAAGGGGACGCTGGTCTACCGCGGCCGGATCGATGACTCGCTGAAGGAGGAGGAGGTCAAAAAGCGAGACTTCAAGGCCGCCTTGGACTCCCTGGTCGCGGGTAACCACGTGTTGATCGCCGAGACCAAGGCGTTCGGGTGCGGCGTGAAATGGAGCAAGAAGCAGGGCTAGCTAGGACCCTGTCGGATACGCCT
>JBIOWS010000089.1:0-3593 GCA_044868745.1 Candidatus Polarisedimenticolia bacterium | reverse complement strand
CGCCCCGGCGCCGGGCTCCATGATGACCTCCAGACCCCCCCCGGTCAGCGTGGGAACGAGATCAGGAACGAGCGCCACCCTCCGCTCGCCGGGCGCCGTCTCCTTGGGAACGCCGACGATCATGGGTGTGGCTCAGGGGAAAGCGACGAACCGCGGGCCTAGAATCTTGCAGAGGGACACTACGCCGCCGTGCCAGCGGCGTCAAGGCTGGGGTTAGAGGCTTATGGGTTAGAGGCTGGGGTTAGAGCGACAGGCTGGGGTTAGAGCATGGGCTAAGGGTTGCGGATCCCTGGCCTCACGCGAACGCCTTCAGCAGCTCCTGCTGGATCCCCTGCAGCTCGCCGTAGGCCCGATTGATCTCCGTGACCTTTTCCTCCAGGCGCTGCAGCAGCCGCTTCCTTTCGATGCCGTTGCGGAGGATGATCCGGAGGTCCTCGTTGTTCCAGGGCTTCTCGAGGTACTGGTAGAGGCCGATTTCGTTGATGGCCTTGATGGCGTTCTCCTTGTCCGCGTAGCCGGTGAGGATGATCCGGGGAACGACGGGGCGGATCTCGCGGACCCGGGCCAGGAAGCGCAGCCCGTCCATCTCCGGCATGAGGTAGTCGGAGACGACCACATCCACGTCGTGCTCGGCGAGGTAGTGCAGAGCTTCGGCTGGAGAGGTGAAGGCGGCGACCTCGTAGGCTGTCTCCAGCTCCAGGAAGAACCGGAGGCTCGAGACGACCATCTCCTCGTCGTCCACGACCATCACCGTCGCCCGCTCCGCCGCGCTCATGGGATCCTCCTGGGATGTTGTCCCCGAACTGCTCTCGGAAGCCGAGGCGCGCGATCATGCCCTCGCTGATTGTAAGGAAGCCGGTGGGCGACGCCACTCGAGACCCGCTGCGGCGGCCGAGGACGCGGGGCCAGCTCAGTCCGACTCAAGACGACTCGGCCCGCGCCACTGCTTCCTCGCCCATCCGGGAGAGGATCCTCCGCAGCCGCCGTACCACCGACTTGATGACGCCCTGGGTGATCTGCACGTTGTCGGCGAGGAGGTCGACGAAAGCCTCCTTGTCGATTCGGAGCAGCCGGCCATGGACGGTAGCGTTCGCACTCGTCACCCGCGGCTCATCGTCGAAGAGGGCCCAGGTCCCGAAGGCCTCGTTGGCTCCCGCAACCGTAACCTCCCGTCCCTCCCGGTGCAGGCGCACGCTGCCCTCCACCACGACGTACATCGAGTCCGAGGGCTCCTTCTCGGCGTAAATCCGCTCTCCCGCCGAGACCGCCACCTCCTCGGCGATGGCGGCCAGGAGCGAGAGATCCCTCGTAGGGACCTCCGAGAAGACGTCCACCCCCCTGAGCAGGATGACCCTCTCCACCACCGTCAGCATGGAGTCATCGTCTCCGCGTCCTCGACCACGTGCGGCGCCGGGTGAATCCGTCGTGGCCGGCCCCCGTGCCTCGAGCCTCCGACCTCATGGGCGTCAAGCCAGCTCGGAGGGCGAGGACGTGCGATCTGCGGCTCTCATCTCCGCGACGCGCAGCAGGGCGGCCGCCGCCGCCTCGCGCACGATCGGGTCCGGGTCCTCCCGAGCGGCCCGCTCCAATGCCTCGCGCGCCGGAGCGTCGAAGGCGGCGCATGCGCGGAGCCAGGGGTCGGCGTCGGCGAGCAGGGCCCCTTTGGCCTCCTCCGGACCCGGCGACCGTCCCTGCCTTGCGGCGAGCGGCCGCGCCCCGCCGCTCCTCTCCAGCAAGGGCAGGAGCAGGGCCTTGCGGTGCCGCGGGAGAACGTTGTCGAGGAACTCCAGGGCGCTCGCCCGCAGCGCGCGGTCGGCGCTCCGAATCCCGTGGTACGCATTGACCATGTCCCTGGGAGAGTGGATCAGGCCGAGGAGGCGGAAGGCCTGCTCGGCCAGGGTCGCCCTCTTCTCCTCCACGGCCTGGCGGAGAAGCCGCGCGGGAGCCGAGTCGGGTTCCCGGGCCAGAGCGTCCTGGACGTGCAGCGTCTGCCCGTACGAGACGAGCACCGCCCGGAGCGCCTTGTCGATCCGATCGGCATCGCAGCTCAGGCCAGCCTTCTCCCTCAACCGGTTCAGCGCCTTCAGCGCCGGCGTCCGCAGGAGGGGCTCCTCCGCCTCGAGCAGGCGCACCAGCGCGTCCGCGGACAGCCGCACCGGAATCTCGGCCAGGACGCGCGGCACGTTTGCACGGACGGCGCGCGGCGCCGTCGGGTCGTCCAGCAGTTCGGCGAGCGCGGGGATCGCGGTCTCTCCATAGGCAGCCACGGCGGCGCGGGCGCGCTTGCGGTACCGTGCCTCCCCGAGTTTCCCCGTCAGCCAGGGCAGGAGGGACGGGAGAGCGAGCCGGCCGGCGCTGTCGATGACTTCAGCCACGACCAGGGACGAGGGATCGTCCTTCAGCGCGACGAGATTCCGCTCCAGGGAGGGGAGCCCGCCGAGGGCCCGAGCCATCCGGACGCGGAGGTCCCCGCCCCCGGCGAGGAGTGGGCGGATGACCGAATCGTCCACGAGCGCCTTCTCGTCGGCATCGCCATGGTCGGCGAGGAAGCCCACCACCGTGGACCGGACCTCCGCGTCGGGGTGTGCGAGGTAGACCTCGAGGCGCTCCCGCGAGCGGCCTCCCTGACGATGGCGCAGGTGGAGTGCCTCCAGGCGCACCTCGGGAGCGGGATCGCCGAGCAGGAACTCCACGTCCTCAGCCAGCCCCAGGTCGGTCCGGGCCAGGAGCAGTCGGAGCGCGTTGAGGCGTACCTCGGGGGAGGGATGCCGCAGCAAGGGCCTCACGGCAGAGAGCGGCACGAGGTCGGCAGCGGAGGCCAGCACTTCCAGGGCATAGGCGACTTGGAGGTGTCCGCCGCTCGTCAGGGCTGCGGTGAGGCTCCCGAGAGTGGAGGCTTCTGCGACGCTGGTCCGCAGCTCGCTCACGTCGATCTCCCGCCGGAGGAGCGCCGTGCGGAAGGCGTCCACGTACGCCTGCCGGATGCGGGCGGTCAGGGCCAGCCAGCCGGCGATGAGGGTGAGGGAGAGGAGGCTCAGGTAGCGATAGGGAACGCCGGCGAGGCCGGTGAGGAGGAGCACTGCCAGGGCTCCCGCCCCCGTCCCCAAGGTGTCGACGGCGGCGTCGAGGAAGAGCCTGGTGCGGCTCTTCAACTCGGCGGGCAGTGGGATGAACAGGACCTCCGTGGCCGACTTCTGGATGGAGTACCGGAAGCCGCCATCCCCGGCCCTGACCAGGATCGCCGTCCAAAGGCTCGGCGCGAGCAACACGCCCACGGAGCCCAGGGCCAGAACCGCGGGCAAGAAGAGGAGCGCCGCGCCCACGCCGCCCCGGGCCAGCACCCGCGGCGTCACCACCACCTGCAGGACGAAAGCGAAGACGCTCAAGGCGGCGAAGAACTCGCCGAAGAAGGCGGTCTTGGCGTCGCGAGAAGGGAAGCTCTGGGCCACGAGGTCGTTGAACTGGATGTCGGTGACGACGGAGAGGACCGCCACCAGCGCGGTCATCGCGACGAGATGGCCCACAAGCGGCGTATGAAAGGGGGAGCCCGCTTTCGCTGCCGCCGGCCGGCCCGCAAGGGGCCGCGGCACATC
>JBIOWS010000088.1:0-2839 GCA_044868745.1 Candidatus Polarisedimenticolia bacterium | reverse complement strand
CCGAACGCCCGCTTCGTCCACGCGTAGATTCCGCCCTCCTCGGGATAGCGCGTGGTCAGATCAATGACGGCGAGCCCGGAAGGGACGAAGAAGCATAGGAAGGCGAGGCCCCACAGCGGCAGGGCGGCGTAGCCGTATCCTCCCGCCGAGGTCAGCCACCACCTGAGGCCGGTGATGGCCACGACGTTCAGGAGGACGAGGTCCCACAACCCCAGCTCGCGCCGGAGGGTGGTCACGCGGGCGGGACCGGCGGCACCTTTCGAGCCGACATCGGCATCAGGATTCGAGCCCTTCGATTTTCCTGCGCGCGGTCTTCAGAAGCAGGTAGCAGAGACCAGCGAAGACGACTAGGGCGATGACGTCGGCCGGCCATCCTTCGTGCAGGAGCCCGATTTGGCGGCCGAAGCGGCTGATGGCCAGCAACAGGTTCTCCTGACCGAAGGTCATCCCCTTCCAGGTGACCGCCGACAGGGCGGCGATGAGAACCCCGCCGATCGATCCCCCTGCCACCAATCCGGTGCTGTAAAGCATACCGGCGGAGACCTCCGATTCCTCCTTCCGGCCTGACATCTTCTCCGCCACGAGGCGCATCATGCCGCCGACGAAGATCGGCATGGTGGTGGACAGAGGCAGGTAGGCGCCGACCGCCCAAGCGAGCGAGGAGATGCCCATCACCTGGACCATCACCGCCATTGCCGCCCCCACCAGAACGAAGGCCCACTGGAGGTTTCCGCCCAGGATCCCACGGATGATGGTGGCGATCAGAGTCCCCTGAGGGGCGGAGAGTTTGTCCGAGCCGATCGGCCCGTACCCGGAATGGTGCATCAGAAAGAGCGTCCCCCCGATGGCGAAGACCGAGGCGAAGACTCCGATGACCAGTCCGATCTGCTGCAGCCTGGGGGTGGCGCCGACGATGAAGCCGGTCTTGAGATCCTGGGAAGTGGCTCCGGCGTTGGCGGCCGCGATGCAGACGATGGCGCCGACGACCACGGCGGCCGTCTGGTAGGGATCGCCGACCCATCCCGCAAGCACGAAGCACAGGCACGTTCCCATGAGGGTCGCGATCGTCATCCCCGAAATGGGGTTGCTCGTGGAACCGATAATCCCGACGATGCGCGACGAGACCGTGACGAAGAAGAACCCAAAGGCCACGATGAGCACCGCGAGCAGCAGGCTTCCGGGGAACCGGGTCGGCAGGCCGGGCATGAAGAGCGCGATGATCAGGACCAGAACGATCGATCCGATCGCCACCACATTGATCGGGATGTCGCGCTCGGTTCGGCGCGCTCGCGCTGCCGCACCGCCCGCGCCGCGCAGGCTCCGGACGCTCCCCGCGAAAGCGGACCAGATGGTCGGCATCGAGCGGGCGAGTGACATGAGCCCCGCCATCGCCACCGCGCCGGCACCGATGAGACGGATGTAGCCGCGGTAGAACTTGTCGGCATAGTCGTGCGAGGCGATCCAGCCCTCCGAGAAGCCGAGCGAGCGGAGCTGGTGGTCGAGCTGCTGGTCGCCCACGAACAGCGACAGCAACGGCGTCAGCGCCATCCATCCCAGGATGCTCCCCGACACCATGATTCCGGCGACACGCGGACCGATGATGTAGCCGACCCCGAGGTATTCCGGCACGATCTCGCAGTTCACCGTCGCGTTCGGCAACGGAGCCTTAGGACCGGTGACGTACGACGGGATCTCCTTGAAGAACGCCAGCACGGTGTTGAACGTCTTGTAGATCATCGCGGTCCACAGGCCGCCGAACACCAGCCTCGCCATGGCGCCGCCCTTTTCTCCGGCGACCAGGACCTCCGCGCAGGCGGTCCCCTCGGGGTAAGGCAGCACGCCGTGCTCCTGCACGATCAGCGCCCGCCGGAGGGGGACCATCATGAGAACGCCGAGGAAGCCGCCGGCCATCGACAGCATCATGATCGGCCAGTAACGGAAAAAGCGCTCGCCGCCGGCGGCCGCCGTCAGGAAGAGGAACGCCGGCACGGTGAAGGTGACCCCAGCCGCCACCGACTCCCCCGCCGAACCAATCGTCTGGACGATGTTGTTCTCGAGGATGGTCGATCCGATTCTCTTGAAGACCGCAATCGCCAGGACGGCGATCGGGATCGAGGCGCTGACCGTGACGCCGGCCCGCAGCGCCAGGTACACCGTGGCCGCACCGAACAGGACGGCAAAGAAGGCGCCCAGGAGGACCGCCTTGGGCGTGAATTCACGGACGGAGGCCTGGTCGGCGACGAAAGGCTTGAACACCTTTTCCGCCGTGGCCGCGGCACCGCCCGTCCGGGATGGTGTGTGCATGCCGACGCTCTCCTCTATTCGAAGCTGCTGCGTGGGGCTTGCCGAACCCGGTTGCGGGACGCTCGCGCAATGCGTGCGACTCTACCTCACGCCTCCGGGGCTGTCAACGGAGAGGAGGACGGAGGCACCTCCGGTTTGAAGCGCCGACTCTGCCGTCGCCGGGCACGGCATCTCATACCGGGGTTGCTTCCTGGCCGTCACGCCAGCGCCACGGCCGGTCGTAAGAGCCTGACGTGCGTCGCGACGCCGGACCCTGAGCTGGCTGTCCCTGGGGCGGAGGTGGAGAGGTACGCAGGTCGTCTGGCGAGCTATTTCCGGCGGCGGCGCCCCGGCGTGGTCCTGGGATGAGGCTCCTGCGGGGACCCGGGCGACACGTGGCGGGCCGCGGTGCGGCGTGGCGATTTCGAGCCGCGCCAGGAGCGCGATAGGGGCATCCGAGAGCCCGCGCGAGCGAGCATGAGCCGCGACGCGCCGCGGCCCGCCACGTGTCGCCCGGGTCCCCGCAGGAGCCTCATCCCAGGACCACGCCGGGGCG
>JBIOWS010000087.1:0-10943 GCA_044868745.1 Candidatus Polarisedimenticolia bacterium | reverse complement strand
CTGGTGCTGGGGCGCGTGGAGCGCCTGTTCGGGCCCGCGCGCGGGCGGTTCGAGGTCATGAGCGCGCGGGATCGAATCTACCGCAGGCTTCCCCGGCAGCCTGAGGAGGACGCATGCGCCTGAAACTCGCACTCGCCTTCCTCGTGGTGACCTTTCTGTTCATCATGATCCATTTCGCGTTCACCCCCCCGAGCGTCTACTCCTTCTGGGACCTGGTCGGTTACGTCTCAAGCGAGATCTTCATCGGCCTCGCGGCGGCCGTCCTCCTGTCGCGGTATTTCACCAAGAACCTCCAGGATCTCGCCGCCGCCAGCGGCGTGATCAGCCGCGGCGATCTCACCCGCAAGGTGGAGGTGCGGAGCAGCGACGAGGTCGGCGACCTGGCGCGCTCCTTCAACGCCATGCTGCAGAGCCTCTACAACATGGTGACAGAAGTGCGCTCGGTGAGCGGGCAGATCTTCGAGTCGGCCCAGTCCCTCTCGGCCACGGCCCAGGAGATGAACGCGACCACCGAGGAAATCTCCTCGACCATGCAGAATATCGCCAAGGGGGCCGAGGGAACGGCCGACATGGTCAACAAGACATCCTCGATCACGCGCGACCTGGCGGTCTCCATCGAAGGGATCTCAGACAAGGCCCGCTTCGCGGCCAAGGCCTCGAAGGAGGCAGGTGACCGGGCGCAGCAGGCCGGCGAGCAGATGCAGGGCGCCTCGCAGAAGGTCGCCGAACTGGTCGCTCGGATCGAGCGGGCGACCACCTTCGTGGAAGGGTTCAAGGACAGGGCGCTGCGTATCAACGAGTCGGTCGACTTCATCACCCATATCGCGCAGCAGACGCACCTCCTGGCGTTGAACGCCACCATCGAGGCCGCGAGGGCCGGCGAGCACGGCCGCGGCTTTTCCGTCGTCGCCGAGGAGATTCGCAAGCTGGCTGACGCGTCGCGCAAGTTCGCAGACCAGATTTCCCGCCTGGCGAAGGAGATCAACTCCGAGTCGACCGACGTGATCGCCTCGATGACCGACAGCACACGCTCAGCCCGCGAGGGGAAAGGAGTCATCGAACAGGCGAAGACGTCGATCGATGCCATGACCGCGTCCGTTCTCGCCGCTATGGAACGGATCGGGGAGATCTCCGCCCTGACGGAGACCCAGGCCAAGGGGGCGGACGGCTTGGTCCGGGCGATCGAGGAGATCTCCAAAATCGCCGAGGACAACGCCGCCGGGACACAGGAGGCTTCCGCAGCGACGGAGGAGCAGACAGCCTCGATGCAGGAGATGTCCGCGTCGGCCCAGGAGCTGGCGAAAACCTCCGACACGCTCAAAGACCTGATCGCTATCTTCAAAGTGGGCTGAGACGGAGATGCCTGATCCGATCATCACGTTCGAGGCAGGCGCCGGGTGGTACGGCCTCGACGCGCGGGACGTGCGAGAGGTGGCACAGCTCCGCGCTGTCCGCTCTGTTCCCCGGGCCCCCTCCCTGGTGGCCGGTCTGGCCGAGGTGCACGGCAGGATCATCACCCTGCTGGATCTGGAGCGCATGGTGGGAGGGGGCTCCGACTGTTCGACCGGGCCCGGGTTCGGCGTCGTCCTGGCGCTCCCGTTCGACCATCTCGGGATTCTGGTGCGCTCGGGTGTGGGGGTCGCCACCCCCGATGAGGCCGGTCCCGGGGAGACGGAGGACAGGGGTGCGCTGCTCCGGGCCCGCGTCCTGATCGGGGATCGGTTGCTCAACCTTCTCTGTCTGCCCGTCCTCGTGGCGCGACTTGAGGAATCGATTCGCCAAGGCTTCCGGCCGGGCCCCCGGACCGGGGGCGTGGAGAGCTGATGCCGATCCGTGTGCTGATCGTGGACGATGCGATGTTCATGCGTTCCATGATCAAGGACATCCTCAAGAATGCGGGGGGCCGTTACGAGGTGGTTGGCGAAGCCAGCAACGGCCGCGAGGCGATCGCCCGGTACCGGGAACTGCACCCGGAGCTCGTCACCATGGACATCGTCATGCCGCAGCTCGACGGTATCGAGGCCACACGGGAGATCCTGAAGGTCGATCCGGCCGCCACGATCGTGATCTGCAGCGCCATGGGGCAGGAAGCGCTGGTGGTGGAGTCGATCTCGGCCGGGGCCAAGGACTTCATCGTCAAGCCGTTCACGTCCGAGAGGGTCCTCCAGGTCCTCGCCAAAGTCCTGCCCGGTGCGGGCGGGACTCCTGCTGCCCACTGAGGGGATCCGATCGTGGACTCCCTCGAATTCCTCGGCCTGTTCGTCGCGGAATCCCACGAGCACCTCGAAGGGCAGAATGCCCTCTTGGCCAAAGCGCGGGCGGAGGGACTGGTCCAGGAGGAGATCAACGACATCTTCCGGCACGCGCACTCCCTGAAGGGGCTGGCCCAGGCGATGGGGTTCAAGTCGATCGGGGAGCTGGCGCACGTGGTGGAAGATCTGCTCCACGACTGGCGCGACGGGCACTCGACCCCTTCCCCAGAGGTCCTGGATCTCCTGGTCCGCGCCACCGACAAACTAGCGGCCCAGGTCGACGCCGTCGCGGCCGGGGGCGACGCCCCCCACGCCGAGGAGAGTCTTCTCGTCTCCCTGCGCGTCCAGCGCGTGGCCAGGGCGGGCGAAATCGCCGCCGCTCCGCACGAGGTCGTACAGTCGATCCAGGCCGCCCATCCAGTAGACGAGCGACCGCACTGCGTGGTGGATATCACCTTCCGTCCGGCGACGCAGCTCCCCGGCGCGCGCGCCATGGTGATCCTGAAGAGACTGGAGGAGTACGGGAGGGTGGTTTCCGCCTTCCCCGACCCGCGCACCGCCCTTCCCACAGCGTTCAGGGACCACTTGCGCGTCACCCTGGCGACCGCCCAGAATCCCGAGCACCTGGTTTCGGTGATCGGTCGGGACTCGGACGTCGCGACCTGCCGGGCGACGCTCGACCCCGGGCAGGAAGCGGGCCCCGTCGACGGATCCCGGGAACCGTCACGTGACGGCGTCAATGCCCCTTCCGGGCCTGGGAACGCCGGTGCGACGCCGCGCCCGGAAGGGATCGCGACTATCCGCGTGACGACGGAGCGCATGGATCACCTCCTGGACGGCATCGGCGAGCTGATTCTGGACCGGGACCGGCTCGCGCGCTCTCTCGACCCCGAGCCCGGGTCGCCCCTGGCGGGGGTCCTTGAGAGTCTTGGTCGAACCGTCGACGGTCTCCGAGGCGAGGTGATGGAGATGCGTCTCCTTCCCTTCTCATCGGTCGTCCCGCGACTCGAGCGCGCCGCACGCGATCTGACCGAGCGGCTCGGGAAGGAGGTCGACCTGGAGGTGAGAGGGACCGACGTCTCGCTGGACCGATCGATCTTGGAAGACATGATGGATCCACTGCAGCACATTGTTCGCAACAGCATCGACCACGGGATCGAGACGGCTCCTGAGCGCCGGGCGGCCGGCAAGCCGGCTTCGGGGCGGATCGTGATCGATCTAGCGCGCCGGGAGGGCGGCGTCCGCCTTGTGGTCGCGGACGACGGCCGCGGTATCGACCCCGCCGCTCTGCGGCGCATCGCAGTCGAAAGGGGCTTTATCAGCCGCGAGGCTGCGGAGCGGATGTCCGAGGAGGAAGCGCTTATGCTGATCACGCTGCCGGGCTTCTCGACCGCCTCCAAGACCACCGACATCTCCGGACGGGGGGTGGGGATGGACGTCGTCCGGACGCGGGTACAGAAGCTCGGGGGCAGCCTGACGATCCAATCCCGCAGGAGAGCAGGCACCCGCCTGGAGATCGACCTACCCTCGACGGTGACCGTCATGCGCGCCTTCCTGTGCCGGGCGCGCGGCGGCATCTACGCCGTCCCCGTCTCGGTGGTGCAGGCCACCCTGGGGGTGCGAAGCGAGTCGATGCAGGCGAGTCAAGGGGAGCTGGTGATGCGGCGCGACGCCGAGCTGGTCACGCTTCTTCCGCTTGGGGGGATCCTGGCCGGCGAAGCGACGACGCCCTACCCGCCCTCGTTCCCGGTCCTGATGTACCGGGTGGGCGCCAAGGCCTACGCCCTCGCGGTGGATGAGATCCTCGGAGAGGAGGAAATCGTGATCAAGCCGCTCCGTCACCCCCTGGAGCTCCTCCCCCACTACGCAGGCGCGGCCATCCTGAACGACGGGCAGATCGCCCTCATCCTCGATCCGGTGAACCTCACCCGGACCTCGAGGCCCACATGACGTCGGGCCGCGTAGGGCGACGGCCCGCGACTCCCCGCGGCGGTGCCGTGCTCGAGCGCTTTCACGCCATCAGCGAGGCCGGGGCGCGGAACGCGGCCACGGCCCTGTCGCAGATTATCGGCCGCCCGGTCCATCTGGAGGTCCCCTGGGCGCGGGCGATTCCGCTGGAGGGGGTGCAGGAGCTCGCGGGAGGAGCACGACGCATCGTCTGCGCCCTGTCGCTCAAAGTCTACGGCGAGGCCCGCGGCAACCTGCTTCTCGTGTTCGCGCAGGATCAGGTACCCCTCCTGCTCGATCTGGCCATGCGCGGGAGACGCGCCGGCGAGGTCGGGAAGGACGGACGCCACGGGAGGCGAGCTGCCCGGGGGGCGCCCAGCGCCATCCCGAGCCTCGACGAAATGGAGGAGTCGGCCCTTCTGGAGATCGGCAACATCCTGGCCGGCGCCTATCTAAACGCTGTGGGCCGGCTGCTGGGGCTCAGCCTACTTCCCTCAATCCCCGGCCTGGCGCTCGACATGGTCGGCGCGATCACCGATTTCCTGCTCATCGAGCTCGCCCCGCTCTCCGACACTGCGTTCGTCCTGGCGAGCGAGGTGCGCGAGCCGTCGAGCGGCCTTCGGGGCGACATCTTCTTCCTGCCCGATCCGGGAACCGTCCCCCTCCTGGAGCAGAAGGCGGTTCTGGGATGACGCGCTCGCGGTCGTTGCGCGTCGGCGAGATACGCGTCGCGCAAGCCCCAGGGCGCCTGGCCATCCACGGCCTCGGATCATGCGTGGCGGTGTTCGTCTACGACCCCGGGGTGGGCGTGGGTGGCCTGGCGCACATCCTCCTTCCCTCCCCCCCGCGCGGCGGGACCGACGCCGTCGGCCGATACGCGACGACCGCAGTGGCGGCGATCGTGGAGGAGTCGATCCGGCGGGGAGCGCGCAGGGCCGCCCTCCTGGCCAAGGTGACGGGTGGATCCAGGATGTTCGCAAACGACGCGGCAGGGTCACGTGCGAGTGTGGGGGACAAGAACGTGGCGGCGACGCTGCGCGCTCTTCACGCGGCGGGGGTGACCGTCGCAGGCACCGATGTCGGGGGAGGGTGCGGCCGGACCGTGGTCGCCAACCTGGCGGACGGCACCCTGACGATTACCACGCTTCGAGGGGATCCCAGGGTCATCTGACCCAGGGGTCTCAGGCGTGCTTGTCGATCATCCTGACGAGAACATCCCGAGTCGTGGCCCCGATGAACTGATCGACCACCTTTCCATCCTTGAACAGAAGCAGAGTCGGGATGCTCTGGATGCTGTACTTGCCGGCCAGGCCTCCCTGCTCGTCCACGTTGACCTTGCCGATGCGAAGCCGGCCGTCGTACTCCTCCGCCAGCTTCTCCAGGACCGGCGCCACGATGCGGCACGGCCCGCACCATTCCGCCCAGAAGTCGACCAGGATCGGTGGCCCTGCCTTCTTGATCTCCTGTTCGAAGTTGCTGCCGGTCAGAACCACGATGTTCTCGCTCATCGCCTCTCCACGGACTGCCCGGGTCTCGCGGAAGACGTGTTATACCATAACACGGGAGCGGTCGGGGGGAGGCGGTCGTTGAGCGGAGGGTCGCCCGGATTCCGGCCCCGGCGCCGCTGGGGCCAGCACTTCCTGGTGAACCGGGGTGTCATCGAGCGGATCGTCGCTGCGTTCGAACCCCATCCCCAGGACCACGTCCTGGAGATCGGGCCCGGGCGCGGAGCCTTGACCCGCCCCCTGCTCGCACGCGTGGCGCACCTCGTGGCGGTTGAAATCGATCCGCTGCTCGTGACTGCACTGCGGACCGAGTTCGCCCGGGAGGTTTCCTCCGGCAGGCTCGTGCTCGTCCGATCCGACATTCTCAAGCTCGACCTGGTCTCCCTTCTCTCGGAGATGCGATCGCCCGCCGGGCAGGGAGTCAGGGTCTTGGCGAACCTCCCGTACAACATTGCCAGCGCCGTGATCCTGCGCCTGCTCCGGCAAGGGCCTCCCTTCCGGGACATGCTGGTGATGGTCCAACGCGAGGTGGCCGCAAGGATCCTTGCGGTGCCCGGTCACAAGACCTACGGCAGCCTGTCGGTCCTCTGCCAGTCCTGCGCCCGGGTCGAGAGCGTTCTGCGCCTCAGGCCCGGGTCGTTTCGGCCGATCCCCAGGGTCGATTCGCAGGTGGTCCGCCTGACAGCTCGTCCCCCGGCGGAGCCGGGGGCACCCGACCCGGAGACCCTGGCGGCGCTCCTGCGCGAGGCCTTCGCTCAGAGGCGCAAGACCCTGCTCAGGAATCTCGCTCGGCGCGAAGGGTTGACGGCGGCCGAGGCCCTTATCCGCGGCGCCGGCCTCGACCCGCGGAGCCGTCCTGAGCAGGTGTCGGTGGAAGGGTTTCGCGCCCTGGCGGCGGGGCGGGAAGCGCGCCGCGCGAACCGGCCGGCGCTATAATCCCGGCCGTGACGACCCGCGTCAGGGCCGGCTCCTCCCGGCACCCCCGTCAACCGCTGCAGATCGTGCCGCTGGGTGGACTCGGCGAGTTCGGCATCAACTGCACCGTGTTCCGCTACGGCTCCGACCTCATCGTGGTGGACGCCGGGCTGATGTTCCCCGAGGAGCAGCAGTTCGGGGTCAACTTCGTCATCCCGGACATGACGTTCATCCTCGAGCAGGCCGACAAGGTCAAAGGGGTCATCCTGACGCACGGCCACGAGGACCACATCGGGGCACTCCCCTTTCTCTACGACAAGATCAAGGCCCCGGTGTACGGGAGCGACTTCACTCTCGGTCTGGCGGCGCGGCGGCTCCGCGAACACCGCTTCGCCATCGACCACCGGCTGAAGCGCGTGCGTGCGGGGGACGAGGTGACCCTCGGTCCATTTCGGATCGAGTTCATCCAGGTCACCCACAGTATCCCCGGCGCGCTGTCGCTCGCCATCGGGACTCCCGTCGGGACCGTAATCCATACCGCCGACTTCAAGATGGACCAGACCTCGCCGGACAATCGCAGCTTCGACTTCCAGACGTTCTCCTACCACGGTGAGCAAGGGGTGCTAGCGCTCCTGTCGGACAGCACCAACGCGGAGGTAGAGGGGTTCACGCCGTCCGAGAGGCGAGTGGGCGAAGCGCTGGACGGTTTGTTCCGCAAGGCGACGGGCCGGATCGTGGTGAGTACGTTCGCCAGCAACGTGCTGCGCATCCAGCAGGTCATCGACCTGGCGGCGGCCAATCGGCGTCGAGTGGCGCTCGTCGGCTCGAGCATGATCTCGACCGCGGAGGTGGCACAGGAGCTGGGATATCTGCGCATCCCCCCCGGGACGTTGGCGGAGCCAAGCGAGATCAAGCGGCTGGCACCGCACCGCGTTCTCGTGGTGGCGGCTGGCAGCCAGGGGGAACCGATGTCGGCGCTCTCCCGCATCGCCCTCGACGACCACCGGGAAGTGTCGATCGAGGCGGGGGACGTGGTCGTCCTCTCGGCCCGCGCCATCCCCGGCAACGAAAAGGCGATCAACCGCCTCGTCAACCACATCTACCGGCGCGGCGCGGATGTCATCTTCGGCGGCAGGCCGCCGCTGCATGTGTCGGGACACGCGAGTCAGGAGGAGCTGAAGATCATGCTCACGCTGACCCGGCCGCGGTACTTCATTCCGATCCACGGCGAGCTGCGGCAGCTTTACAGCCATGCCCGGCTGGCGGAGAAGACCGGCCTGCCGCTCGATCGCGTCCTGATGGCGGAGAGCGGCGACCTCCTCGAGCTGGAGGAAAAGACCGGCCGGATCGCCGGCAAGGTCGGGGTAGGCCGGGTGTTCATCGACGGGACGCGCGAGGAGGTCGATCAGATCGTCGTGCGGGATCGGCGGCACATCTCCGAGGGCGGAATCGTCCTCGCGGTGGTGGCGATCGACAAGCACAGCGGTGCGATGGACGGCGATCCGGAGATCGTCAGCCGCGGCTTCATTTTCGAAGGGGCGCGCGGCGACCTGCTGCGCGAGGCGAGCCGCCTGGTCCGCCGAGTCGTGGAGGCCGCCACCCCGGAAGAGCGTGCCGACCGAGGCGTCATCAAGGCCCTCATCCAAAGAGATCTGAAGCGTTTCTTCCGCAAGAGCCTGGACCGCCGACCGATGATCATCCCGGCCGTCATCGAAACCTGACGTCGGCGCCGCTTTCCGCCGGGGCCGCCGAGGGGAGAGGATGGTAGAATCCGGGAGTATGCGTGCCCGGAGGAGAACCATCTCCTATCGTCGAGAGACCCAGCCGGCGAGGAGTTTCTGGGCCGAGGCCCTGGCGATCGTCATCATGGCGCTGGCCGCGCTTCTCGCCCTGAGCCTCGTCTCCTACCACGCCGACGACCCGGTTCCCTGGCCCCTGGGCCACTGGGCCGGTGAGCCGGCGCGCAACGTCGCCGGTATCGGCGGCGCCCTGCTCGCCGAGATCCTGCGCCAGCTCCTCGGCTACGCTTCCTGGGCGATCCCTGCCCTGCTGTTCGTCCTCGGCTGGGAGATCTTCTGGCGACGCGCGGGACGGAACCTGTCCCGTCTGGCCGCCAGCGCCTTGCTCCTCCTGGCCGCGGGCGCGGCCCTCCATCTCCTGCTCGACGAGGGGGCCGACGCGGAATCGCGGCGCGCGGGTGGCTGGCTCGGCGGATCGTTCGCCCACCTGCTGGCGCGTCTTCTCAACCGCTGGGGGGCGTTCGTGGCGGCGCTGGCGATCCTCGGGACCAGCCTCCTGCTGGTGACCCGTGCCTCGCTCGGGGAGGCCCTCAGGACGATCTCCTCCCGGATTGCCGGCCTCATGCGGAACGTCTGGCTGGTCGTGCTGCGCCGCCGCGAGGCGCGCCGCAAGGAGCGGCTGCGTCTGGAGGTCGCACGCCGGCAGCGCGAGCGCCGGGCCCTGGCTGCTGAACTACCGTCCGAGGCCGCCGTGGCGACCGAGCCTCGCCCCTCCATCCCGATCCCGACCACCTCGGAGGCGACCGAGGGTCCCGAGCGCAAAGGAGCCAGGGAGCCGCAGCGCGCCGGGGGTCACCGGCGGATCAGAGGCGGCGACGGCGGGAGCAGGCCGGAAGGTGCGCCCGCCCAGCCGCAGTTTGACTTCGTCGAAGCCCTCCCGCGCTACGTGGCTCCCCCGCTCTCCCTCCTGAACCCGCCGCAGCACGACGCGCAGGTGGACGAGAAGGAGCTCGTGGAGACGGCGCGAGTCATCACCGAAAAGTGCCGCGAGTTCGACGTCACCGGGCAGGTGATCGCCATCCAGCCCGGCCCGGTCGTGACCGTCTTCGAGTTCAAGCCCGACGCCGGAGTGAAATACAGCAGGATTGTCACGCTCGCCGACGACCTCTGCCTGGCCATCGAGGCCGAGTCGATCCGCATCGACCGGATTGCCGGCAAGTCGACCGTCGGCATCGAGGTTCCGAACAAATCGCGCGAGACGATCTCCCTGCGGGAGCTGCTCTCCAACGAGCGCTTCCAGAAGGCGCAGGCCCCCCTGACCCTGGCCATCGGGAAGGAGATCAACGGCGAGCCGTACTACGTCGACCTGGCCCGCATGCCCCACCTCCTGATCGCCGGCTCCACCGGATCGGGCAAGAGCGTCTGCCTGAACAGCATCATCACCTCCATCTTGTACAAGGGCAGCCCGGAGGAGGTGAAGTTCATCCTGATCGATCCGAAGCGCCTGGAGCTGGGGGTGTACGAGAACATCCCGCACCTTCTGACCCCCCTGGTCACCGACACGAAGAAGGCGGCCAACGCTCTGCGCTGGGCCACGCTCGAGATGGAGCGCCGCTACAAGCAGCTGGCCGAGGCGGGCGTGCGGAGCATCGATCAGTACAACATCGTCATGAGCCGGGAGCGGAAGGAGCATGCCGCCGGCGCTCCGCCGGCTGCCGCGGAAGGGACCGTCGGCTCTCCGGCGCCGGGCACACCAGGAACGGTCGAACCGCCGGCGCCCCTCCCCTACGTCATCATCCTGATCGACGAGCTCGCCGACCTCATGATGACCACGGGAGCGGAGGTGGAGGAATCGATCACCCGCCTCGCCCAGATGGCACGGGCGGTCGGCATCCACCTGATCCTGTCCACCCAGCGTCCCTCGGTGGACATCATCACCGGCGTCATCAAGGCGAATTTCCCCTGCCGCATCGCCATGCGCGTGTCGTCGAAGGTCGACTCCCGCACCATCCTCGACTCCAACGGGGCCGAACAGCTTCTCGGGCACGGCGACATGCTGTTCATTCCTCCCGGCTCGGCCCGCCTCGTCCGCCTGCACGGACCGCTGGTGACGGAGGTCGAAGCGACGCGCATCGTCTCATTCCTCAAGAAGCAGGCCAAGCCGCAATACGACGAGTCGGTCACGCGCGAAGAGGCCCAGGGCGCGACGGGGGGGGCCGCCGACGACGAGGAGGTCGATCCGGCCTACGAGCAGGCGGTCAGGATGTCGGTCCAGATGGGACAGATTTCCGTGTCCCACATCCAGCGCAGACTGAAGCTGGGCTACGCGCGCGCCGCCAGGGTGGTGGACATGATGGAGCGGAACGGAATCGTCGGGCCGGCCGACGGAAGCAAGCCCCGCGAGGTCCTGGTCGAGCCCGAGTTTCTCGAACGCCTGAACCAGATGCGCGGCGAGCGGGCCTGAACCCGCGCCCCTTACTCCGACACCACCCTGTCCGCTCCAGCCGTGGGCGCGGCAAGACCGTTCTTTTTGATGCGCACGGTTTTGGCCGGTACGCCGACGTTGATGTGGTGGTCGGGAACGG
>JBIOWS010000086.1:0-7484 GCA_044868745.1 Candidatus Polarisedimenticolia bacterium | reverse complement strand
GGGCGTCAGATCTTTCACGGAGATGCCGAGCTTCCTCTCGTTCGGCTCCTCGGACGGCTCTCCCGGCGATTGGCTGATCTTCGAGGTCTTGCCGAGGTGCTCGCCGCGGTCCGCCAGGCGGGCGGTGAGTGTGAGCTCCTTGCCGCCGCGCAGGACCGTGAGCTTGACGGTCGATCCCGGCTCCTTCGAGGAGATCACCCTGACGATCTCGTCGGAGCGGCTCACCCGCCGTCCGTCGACCGCCACGATCACATCCCCCCGCTTCACGCCGGCCTCGTCGGCCGGCAGTCCGGGCTTGACCGAGTTGACCAGCGCCCCGCTGTCGCTCGAGAGGCCCCAGGCCTCCTGCATGTCGGGCGTGATCTCGGCCAGCTCGATCCCGAGGTAGCCGCGTGAGACTCGCCCCTTGGACTTCAGCTGTCCCATGATTTCCCGGGCGACGTTGATCGGCACCGCGAAGCCGATCCCCTGGCCGACGCTGCTGATCGCCGTGTTGACCCCGACCACCTCTCCGCTCAGATTCACCAGCGGGCCACCCGAGTTCCCGAAATTGATGGCGGCATCGGTCTGGATGAAGTTGTCCAGGGAGAAATCACGCGACAGGTCGCGCAGGACGCGCCCCTTCGCGCTCACCACTCCGACGGTGACGGTGTGGTCGTAGTTGAGGGGGTTGCCCACGGCCAGCACCCAATCCCCCACCCGAATGGCGTCGGAGTCTCCCAGGTCCAGGGTGGGCAGCTTCTTGTCACCCTTGATCTTGATAAGGGCCAGGTCGGTGCTCGGATCGGAGCCGACCACCTCGGCAGGATAATCGCGCCGATCGTTGCTGAGGTTGACTTTGATTTTGGTGGCGTCCTCCACGACGTGGTAGTTCGTCAGAATGTAGCCGTCGTCGCTGATGAGGAAGCCCGAGCCGCCACTCTGCTCGAAATAAGGCTCCTCCGGCTCCCGCGGCGAGCGCCTCCGCTCCGGCCCGAAGAAGAACTCGAACGGATCTCCGTGGAACGGCACACGGCCACGGCCGCGCTCGCGCGTGACCGTCTCCAGGGAGGTGATGCTCACCACCGCCGGGTTGACCCGCTCTGCGATGCCCGAGAACGAGGCTGGGATGCTGGCCGCGCCCCCGGCCGCAGCGGACAACTGGGCGCGCGCCGCCGCGTGGAGCGGCCTGTCGTCCTTCCCATCGAGCGCCCGACCGGGACGAGTCAGGTTCAGACCGCCCGCCACCACCATTCCGAAGATCACGGAGGCGGCGGCGATGAGCGCAAGGGTGAGCGGCTGACCGTTCTTCTTCATCGATGATTTACGCTCCTCGAGGGAAAGCGAGTATATGTCCGGCCCGCATCGTCGTCAAGGACGCGCGGCGGACGGTCCCGCACCGCTCGTGCCGTCATGGTTCGTGTTGTCGCCCAAGACCGCGCGCACGCTCTCCAGGAGTCGGCGCGTGTCCACGGGCTTCTCGATCACTTCGGCGACGCCCAGGTGCGCGGCCCTGTCCCGAAGATCCTGACTGAGGTAGGCGCTGATCAAGAGAACCACCGGGGCCTGCCCCCCCTCGCCGACCCGCCGGCGCAGGGACGACAGCAGGTCGAGCCCGCTGGTCCTGGGCATCCTCTGGTCGAGGATCAGGAGATCCACCCCCTCGAGGCTGCGCGCATCCACACGCACCCGGTCGCTGTCGTTCGCCAGCAGGATCCGGTGACCAAGCCGCCGGAGGAGCCGTTCGTAGGATCGCAGGACCGCCTGATCGTCATCGACGATGAGAATCGTCTTGGCCATGATGCGTGGGCACGAGCAAGAGATGTGCCAGCGTGGCCGCAGGCACGGCTCGGGCATCGGCCCGATCGTGAATCCCCCTGCTCCACACTGAGGGACGTTGGACGAACTCCTTGCGCGAAAAGGCGTTGCACCGCGATGGCGGGTAGGGCGCCGAGAGGGATGAACGCTGCGACGAATGTGCCCGGCCGGGAGCACGAGGGCAGCGAAGCGCGGGTTCTAGGGAAGACGGGGCGGACCCGGAAGCTGCCGGCACGCCATTCTGGCCGTGA
Source organism: Candidatus Polarisedimenticolia bacterium (assembly GCA_044868745.1). Taxonomy (GTDB): domain Bacteria; phylum Acidobacteriota; class Polarisedimenticolia; order Gp22-AA2; family Gp22-AA2; genus JBIOWS01. The sequence continues at coordinate 5,436 of JBIOWS010000086.1, read as the reverse complement.
TCACTCCTCCCCCGGCGCCTGGCCGTACTCCCTGAGCTTGCGCTGCAGCGTGCGCAGCCCGATGCCGAGGATTTCGGCGGCGCGGGTCCGGTTCCCGCCCGTCTCCCGAAGCGTCCGCAGGATCGCCTCCTTCTCGATCTCCTCCATGCTGCGGGCCGGCCCGGTTGGTGCGGCGGCGGCAGGCGCCGGCGGCGCCGCCCGGTAGCCGTCGGGAAGATCGTCGAGACCGATCACCGTCTTGCCGGCCCCGGCCAGAACCACCAGGCTCTCGATCTGGTTCCGCAGCTCGCGCACGTTCCCCTCCCAGCGCACGCGCGTGAAGGCCTCGACCGCCTCGGGGGCGAACGTCAACTCGGGGCGGCTATTCTCCACCTTAAAGCCCTCGAAGAAGCGGTGCGTGAGGAGCGGGATGTCCTCCGGGCGTTCCCTGAGCGGTGGGATCGTGATCGTCACGACCTTGAGGCGATAGTAGAGATCGCTTCGGAAAATGCCGGCGGCCACCTTCGCCTCGAGGTCTGAATTGGTCGCGGCGATGATCCGCACGTCGACCTGGATGGTCTCCGTGCCGCCCACGCGCATGAAGGTCCGGTCCTCGAGGACCCGCAGCAGCTTGGCCTGCAGCGGCATCGGGAGCTCTCCGATCTCATCCAAGAAAAGACTGCCCCTGTCGGCCAACTCGAAGAGGCCGGCCTTGCGGTGCACGGCGCCCGTGAAGGCGCCGCGCTCGTGCCCGAACAGCTCGCTCTCCAGGATGTCGGCGGGGATTGCGGCGCAGTTGATCGGCAGGAAGCGGAACTCCTTCCGCGGAGAGTTTTGATGCAGGGCATTGGCGATCAGCTCCTTGCCGGTGCCGCTCTCCCCGACGATCAGGACGCTGCTGCGGGTCGGAGCCACCAGTGCGAGCTGATGGAGAACCTGCTGCATCGCCTTCGATCGCCCGATGATCGTGCCGAAGCTGAACTTCTCCTCCAGCCGCTTACGGAGGTTCACCACCTCCTGCGCCAGGCGACGCTTCTCCACCGCGACGGCGACGCGCTTGCGCAGCTCCACGAGGTTGACCGGTTTCTGGAGGTAGTCGTCGGCTCCCTGCTTCATCGCGTCGACCGCCGACTCGACCGACCCGTAGCCGGTGATGACCAGCACGGCGATCCCGGGATCGACCCCCTTGGCGCCCTTCAGGACCTCGAGGCCGTCCATCCCCGGCATCCGGAGGTCGGTGACCAACAGATCGGCCCCGTGGACCTTCAGGTGGTCGACCCCCTCCACGCCGGAGCCGAAGGAGACCACCGCGTAGCCGTCTTTGCGCAGGGCCATCTCGATGCTCCTGCGGTTTCCGTCGTCGTCGTCGATGACGATGACCTGACCCTTCCCCTCGGGCACTCCGACCTCCTGTTCAGCCCCCGGCACCGACCAGCCGGCGGAACTCTTCGGCGTCCATGACCCGCACGCCGAGCGCGCGCGCCTTCGCCAGCTTCGCACCCGGATCCGTCCCATGGATCAGGATGTCGGTTTTCCTGGAGACCGATTCGCTGATCCGTGCGCCCTGGCGCTGCAGGGTTCTCTTGATCTCGTCCCGGGAATAGCCCTCGATCGTCCCCGTGACGACGCAGGTCTTCCCGGTGAACGGTCCCCGCGTAACGTCGGGGCGCGCCGCGGCTCTCATGGTGACCCCGGCGCGGGCGAGCCGCTCGACCATGCGGCGGTTCTCCGGCTGATCGAAGAACTGGCGGATGGTGGTGGCGATGCGTTCGCCGACCTCGTGCACCTTCGTCAGGTCCGCATGCGTGGCCGCCATGAGCGCATCCATCGTCGGGAACGCCTCCGCCAGGAGCTGCGCCGTGCGCTCGCCGACGAAGCGGATCCCGAGCGCGAAGATCACCCGCTCGAACGGGACCGTCTTGCTCTTCTCGATCTGGGTCAGCAGATTCTCGGACGATTTCCGTCCCATCCTCTCCAGACCGGCGAGGGGGCCGACCTCGAGACGATAGAGGTCGGGGATCTCCTTCACCATCCCCCGATCGATGAGCTGGGTCACCAACGCTTCCCCGAGGCCTTCGATGTCCATCGCTCCGCGGCTCGCGAAGTGGAGGATCGACTCCTTGAGCCGCGCCGGGCAGGAGCTGTTGACGCAGCGGGCGAAGACCTCTCCCGGGTCGCGCACCGCGGCGGCCCCGCAGGCAGGGCAGTTACGGGGCATCTCGAAGGGTCTCGACTCCGGCCGGCGGGCTTCCAGGATGACCTTGACCACCTTGGGGATGACATCCCCTCCCTTCTCGATCAGCACGCGGTCGCCTTTCCGCACGTCCTTGCGGCGCACCTCGTCCTCGTTGTGCAGCGTGCTGCGCGAGATGGTCGATCCGCCCAGGCGGACCGGCTCCAGAATCGCCACCGGCGTCAGCGCTCCCGTGCGGGTCACGTTCACCACGATGTCTCTCACCGTGGTGGTCGCCTGGCGCGGCGGGAACTTGTAGGCGCAGGCCCAGCGCGGAGCGCGGGCCGTGGTCCCGGCCAGCTCCTGAAGGTCCAGCGGATCGACCTTGATGACGCACCCGTCCACCTCGTACTCGAGGGTGTCCCGCTTCTCCTGCCACTCGTCGTAGAAGGCCTGGACCTCCGTGAGGTCGCGGCAGGGGCGCGTGGCATTGACCCGGAAGCCGAGACCGCTAAGCAGCGCCATCGCCTCCGAGTGAGTGGCCGGGAGCGTTCGGCCCTCGATCTGCACCAGGCCCCAGACGAGCAGATCGAGGGGCCGCGCTGCCGTCAGGCGGGGATCAAGGAGCCGTAGGGTGCCGGCCGCGGCGTTGCGTGGGTTGGCGAACGGCGGCTCGCCGCTCTCCTCCCTTCGCCGATTCATGGCCTCGAACTCACGCAGAGGGTAGTAGACCTCGCCGCGGGCCTCCAGGAAGGAGACCGGTTCGAGAAGCCGCAGCGGGACGCTGCGGATGGTACGGACGTTGACGGTGACCTCTTCGCCCGTGACCCCGTCGCCGCGCGTCACGGCGCGCGTCAGGGAGCTTCCGTCATAGATGAGCGCAATGGAGACGCCGTCGATCTTGAGCTCGGTGACGAGAGAGACCTCGTCGCGGCCGAGGACGCGCAGCAGGCGTGCGTGCCACTCGCGCAATTCCTCTGGAGAGGTGACGTTGTCAAGGCTGAGCATCGGGACGGAATGCCGGACGGTCGGCAGCTCTCCTTCCACCGCGACGCCGACGCGCTGCGTGGGGGAATCGGGCGTGACGAGCTCCGGGTAGCGGGCTTCGATCTCCTGCAGCTCCCTCTCGAGCGCGTCGTACTCGGCATCGGAGATGATCGGGTCGCTGTCGACATAGTACCGCTTGCGATGACGCCAGATCTCCCTGCGCAGAGTCTCGGCGCGCTCGGCCGCCTGCTCTCGTGAGATCGGAGTCGGGCGCGCCGCAGCGTGAGCCTTCCGGGGTCGCTTGGCGTCGGGCGACCTCTCCGGGCTCCTCACGAGCCCTCCGACGCGACGATCGCGGGAGCCGCGGCCGGCTGCGAGTGACGGCGCGGCAGGGTCAGGATGAAGCGCGCTCCCTTCCCCGGCTCGCTGTCCACCGCGATCGACCCCCCGTGTGCCTCCATGATCCGCGCGGCGATCGGCAGGCCCAGTCCGGTCCCGCCCCCGCGGTCGGAGTAGAAGACCTCGAAGATCCGTTCCCGGTCCGCCGGCTTGATGCCCGGGCCGTCGTCCGAGATGCAGATGATCGCCTCTCCCTGCGGTCCGACGCGGGTCTCGATGGTCGCCGTTCCTCCCCGTTTGAGGACCTGCGAGGCGTTGATGAGTATGTTCAGGACCGCCTGTCGGATCAGCGCCTCGTCCAGATCCACGGGAGGAAGGTAGGGCGACAGATCCTGGCGCAGGCTCAATTGCCGCGACTCGAACTCGGGGCGCACGAACTGGCCGATGTCTCGCAGGATGCGGTTCAGGTCCTTGCTGTCGAAGCGCGGCTGGTGCGGGCGCGCATAGGAAAGGAAATTGTTGACCAGAGTGCTCAAGCGGCGAATCTCGCCCTGGAGCGCCGTCAGGAACACGCGCGTCTCACCGCCGTCCGCGGTCAGCTTCGCACCGAGGTCCTCCTCGAGCATCTGGAGATTCATGCTCAGCACGTTCAGCGGATTGCGGATCTCGTGCGCCAGGCCGGCGGCCAGGGCGCCGACGAACGCCAGCCGATCATCCATCTGCGCCTGCGCCTCGAGCAGGCGGGTCCGGTGGAGCAGCCGGAGAACATAGAGGAAGGCCACGACGAGGATCAGGACCGCGACGCCGGCTCCCACCCAGAGCTTCATCTGCAGGCTTTTCTGGAGTCGCGCCAGCTCCTGATCGATAAGGTCACGGGGGATGCCGACCTCCTTGAACACGTTGCTGCCCGGAGCGACGGGCTGGTGCAGCGCCACCACCTGCTGGCGGCTCTCGCCCAGGTCCCACTCCTCGGGGACTTCCGAATGCAGGGGGGCCGCCCGGGGTCGCGGTGCCGGACCGACTTCGAAGCGATCCGCCTGTCCGAAGCCTCTCCAAAGGACCCGCCCGCGCAGGTCGGTCACTACGCGCTGCCAGCGGAAGGCCAGGGTCCTGAAGACCTCCGGGCCCGGCTCCGCCTGCGAGGGGGAGGAGTGGCACGGCCCGGCGAGAGCAGGAGTCTGCAGGTCTCCCGGGGGGCAGGGCTCGACCTGCGAGGCCGGCACGGGCTCGTCGTCTTCAGCGGTTGGGCCGGGCGGCGAGGGGATCTGCGTCTCCAGGGCGCGCAGGGAGGTCTGGAAGGCCCGGTCGATCACCCGGTGGCCGAGATCCCGAAAGGCGAGGTGTCCGATGAGGAACAGGTCGGACACGAACAGAACCGTGAAGAGCACGAGGGCGAACAGGAGTCGCCTGCGGAACGCAGGCTGAGATCTGGCGACTTCGCGCACGGCTGCCCCCCTCGCAGCATCGTCCGGGCTCGGGTGGTCTCGGGAACAATAGTATATCCGCCCCGGCCGCCCTTGACCTGCTGCGTGCAACCCGCACAGGGCGGCCCTCCCCGCCCTCCTCGGCGTTGACACGCCGAAAATCCGTGTGCTAGGATGCGCCGCCTTTCTGGTCGCCAAACGACTCAAGAAGCGACGGTTTCCCGGAATCGGCGTGCACCGGTGCTCCGGTGCGACGCGTCGGAGCAGGCGTCCTGACCGTCCGTAGCCGAGCGAGGTTGAGCGCATGAGGAGGAGCCGGGGCGCGACCCGCGCGCTCGCGTGGGCCGCCGCCGTTCCACTGTCGGTCCTGATCGCGGCGGCCCCGGCTTCGGCCGAGGAGCGGAAAGGGGCGTACGAGTTCGGCTTCCTCTACGGCTCCACCCTCTATGCCAACGAACTCAGCATCGGGAACAACACCCAGTACGGCCGGCGTTTCGGCTACCATTTTCGACCCGCCTACGCCGTCGAGATCCA
>JBIOWS010000085.1:0-8166 GCA_044868745.1 Candidatus Polarisedimenticolia bacterium | reverse complement strand
AGAACAGCTCGCCTCCCCGGACGCTGAAATCGATCCCTCGAAGGGCGCGGCGGGATCCGTAATTGTGGAGGAGACCCTCCGCCTGGACGGCCGGAGTCTGATTCATGGGCCGCGCATCATACACCGTTGCGGATCGGTGCGCCACGGTGCCGATCCGCCCCGGAACCCGCTCGGGAGACTTGACTTGGCGGCCTGCCGTCGCGTATAACGCGCAGCCTATGAAATGGACGCTTCCCGAAGGCGTATCGTCCTACAGCGCCACCATCGACCACATGTTCTACATGATCCTCTGGGTGACGGGGATCGTCTTCGTCCTGACCGAGGCGCTGCTGATCTATTTCGCTTTCCGCTATCGCCAGCGCGACGGAGTACGGGCGCACTACACGCACGGCAACGCACGGCTCGAGGTGGCCTGGACCATCGTTCCCGCGGCGATGCTGATCTTTCTCGGCTTCGCCAGCCGGACCGCCTGGAACGTCATCAAGGGGGAGGTGCCGCCGACGGACGAGGAGGTGGTGGTGACCGCCTCGCAGTTCAACTGGGAGATCCGCTACAAGGGGGCCGACGGTTCGTTCGACACGCCCGACGACGTGATCACCTCCAACGACATGCGCATCCCGGTCGGGGTGCCGGTACGGATCAAGCTGCGTTCCAAGGACGTGATCCACAGCTTCTTCGTGCCGCAGTTCCGCCTGAAGCAGGACGCGGTGCCGGGCGTGACGATTGACGTCTGGGTGCAGCCGACCAAGACCGGCGTCTACGAGATCGCCTGCGCGGAGCTGTGCGGGTTCGGCCATTACTCCATGCGTGGTGTCCTGACCGTCCTGGAGCCAGAGGACTACCGCGCCTGGCTGAAAGAGTCCGAGGCGAACGTCGCAGCGGCGGAGACCCCGCCCGCTTAGGAGACGGAGAACCGTCACGATGTCGGAACACAAGACGCCCTTCATCCGCAAGTACATCTTCTCGACCGACCACAAGACCATCGGCATCCAGTTCCTGTTCCTGAGCCTCTTCTTCATGATCGTCGGCGGCCTGCTGGCCATGATGGTGCGCTGGCAGCTTGGCTATCCCGAGGAGCCGATGCCGCTGGGGAAGCTCTTCCCCGAAAACCTGATGCCGGAGGGGATCATCGGCCCGGAGTTCTACAACGCCCTGTTCACCATGCACGGGACGATCATGATCTTCTTCGTGATCATCCCGATCCTCTCCGGGGCGTTCGGGAACTTCCTGATCCCGCTGATGATCGGCGCGCGCGACATGGCCTTCCCGAAGCTCAACATGTTGTCCTACTGGGTGGCGGTGCCCGCGGGGATCATCATGGCGTCGTCCTTTTTCACGGCGACCGGAACGGCGGCAACCGGCTGGACCGCCTACGCCCCGCTGAGCGCGGTCCCCGATTACACCGGTGTGACGCTTGGACAGACGCTGTGGCTCGTCAGTCTCATCGTCCTGGGGAGCAGCTCGATCATGGGAGCGGTCAATTACATCACGACGATCATCAACATGCGCGCCCCGGGGATGCACTTCTTCAGGATGCCCCTGACGGTCTGGGCCCTGTTCATTACCGCGGTGCTGCAACTGATGGCGACACCGGTTCTGGCCTCGGCGCTCGGCATGCTGCTCTTCGACCGGACGCTGGGGACGCATTTCTTCGCCCCTTCGGGGGGCGGGCAGGTGCTCCTCTGGCAGCACCTGTTCTGGTTCTACAGCCATCCCGCCGTCTACATCATGATCCTTCCGGCGATGGGATTCGTGTCCGACATCCTGGCCACCTTCGCCCGCAAGCCGATCTTCGGCTACAAAGCGATGGTCTTCGCCATCGCCGGAATCGCCGGACTCGGTTTCATCGTCTGGGGCCATCATATGTTCCAGAGCGGCATGAACCCGGCCCTGGGCACCGCCTTCATGATCTCCACGATGGTCATCGCGGTGCCCTCGGGAGTCAAGGTGTTCAACTGGATCGGGACGCTGTGGCGCGGATCGATCCACTTCACGACGCCGATGCTGAACGCCCTGGCGTTCGTGTCGATGTTCATCATCGGAGGGCTCAGCGGCATCTTCATGGCCTCGACTCCCGTGGACATGTTCATCCACGACACCTACTTCATCGTGGCGCATCTCCACTATGTGCTGTTCGGAGGCAGCCTGTTCGGCGCGTTCGCGGCCATCACCTACTGGTTCCCGAAGATGTTCGGGCGGATGATGAACGAGACGCTCGGAAAGATTCACTTCGTCCTGACCTTTATCCTGTTCAACTGCGTGTTCTTCCCCATGCACATCCTGGGGATGGAAGGCCACATGCGGCGGATCTACAATCCTCTGCAGTACGAGTTTCTCAAGCCGCTCCAGCCGATGAACGTCTTCATCACGGTCAGCGCCCTGCTCCTCGGGACGACGCAGTTTTTGTTCATGGCCAATTTCCTCTGGAGCCTCATCTACGGTAGGAAGGCGGAACGCAACCCCTGGCGCGCCAATACGGTCGAATGGGCCACCCCCTCGCCCCCGCCGCACGGGAACTTCGAAGCGATCCCCACGATCTACAGAGGACCTTACGAGTACAGCTCTCCGGAGTCTGTGGAGGACTATCTGCCTCAGGTCCAGCCCCCCTCCCACGCGCCCGCCACAAAACCCTCCGCTCTGACCCCGGCGCGGGTCTGAGGCCTGGACGATGGGGAGCGCGGGGCCGGTCACGGGCGATCCGTTCGACGCCTGGAGGCACCGGGCGACGGTCGCTTGCGCCGGCGCGACGGTGATCCTCCTGCTGGCGGGCGCGCTGGTGACCGGCACCGGATCCGGGCTGGCGGTCCCCGACTGGCCGCTGTCGTTCGGGAGTCTCTTCCCGCGGATGGAGGGGGGCGTGCTGTACGAGCATGGCCACCGGCTCATCGCCGGCTTTGTCGCGGCCTGCACGCTTGGACTCATGGTCTGGTACCAGGTGCGTGAGACCCGGGGCTGGGTCCGAGGGCTGGCGGTGCTCGCTTTTGGTACGGTCGTGGCGCAAGCGGTCCTGGGAGGGCTGACCGTGATCCTGAGATTGCCGATCGCCGTGTCCGTGGCGCACGCCTGCCTGGCGCAGGCGTTCTTCTGCCTGCTGGTCGTCATGGCGCTCGCGACGTCCAGAGGCTTCGTGTCGCGAGAGCGGACGTCGATCCTGTGCGACGGATCACCGTCCCTGCGCGGCCTCGGCACGGTCTGCACGGTGCTCGTCTACGCGCAGCTCGTTCTGGGTGCGGTGGTGCGCCACAGCGGCGCCGGGCTGGCGATCCCGGATTTCCCTCTGACCTTCGGCCGGCTGGTCCCGCCTGTGCAATCGTTCGGGGTGGCGATCCACTTCGCGCACCGCGCCGGCGCCGCGGTGGTGGCGGGGGCGGTCGGCTGGACCGCCTGTCGCGTCCTGCGGCGCCATCGCGGGCGGCGTGATCTGACGCGCCCCGCCCTCTGGGCGCTGGCGCTCCTGACGGTGCAGGTCCTGCTGGGAGGGGCCTCGGTCCTCACCCGCCTCGCGATCGTGCCGACCTCGCTCCATCTGGTCGGTGGGGCGATGCTCCTGGCGGCTTGCCTGGTCCTGACGGTGCGCTCGGCGCGTGGGGCAAGGATGCCGCAAGGAGTTGCGACGCTCGCCGCGGCCGAGGGGGGAGCGGCATGAGCGCCGGGCGGCAGGTCGCGGCGGCGGTCACGGGCGCGCAGGTCGCTGGCGCACAACTGGTCGACTTCGTCGACCTGACCAAGCCGCGTGTCACCTCCCTCGTCGTCATGACGACGCTTGTCGGCTTCTACCTTGCCTCGCGCGGCCGGCTCGACCTGATCCTGCTCCTCAACACGCTTCTGGGGACTCTGCTGACGGCCGCCGGGACGAGCGCGCTGAACCAGTACCTGGAAAGAGACGCAGACGGCCGGATGCTCCGAACCCGCACCAGGCCCCTCCCGGCGGGGCGGCTGGACCCGAACGTCGCGCTCCTGTTCGCCGCATTTCTGTCCACCATTGGCGTGCTGCACCTGGCGGTGTCGACGAACCTCCTGACCGCGTTTCTGGCCGCCCTGACCCTGGTGAGCTACGTGTTCCTCTACACACCGCTCAAGAAGATCACCTCCCTGTGCACGCTGGTGGGGGCGATCCCGGGCGCGCTCCCTCCTCTCGGAGGGTGGACGGCGGCGCGTGGCGAGGTCACGGCCGGAGGTCTGGCGCTGTTTGCCATCCTGTTCGTCTGGCAGATCCCGCACTCCCTGGCGATCGCCATGATGTACCGGGAGGACTACGCCAGGGGCGGTTTCCGGGTCCTGCCGGTCGTCGATCCCGAGGGGGGGAGCAGCGGGCGCCAGATCATGGCGCACTGTCTGGCCCTCCTGCCGGTCAGTCTCCTGCCTTCCGTGCTCGGGGTGTCCGGGAGCATCTATTTCTACTCTGCGCTCGTCCTCGGCCTGTCCCTGACGGTCCTCGCTCTGCCCGCGGCCTGTCACGGGACGACGCGCGCCGCACGCAGGCTCCTGCTCGCGTCGGTCGTCTACCTTCCGGTGCTGTTGGGCCTGATGGCGCTCGACAGGGTGCGACCACCGCTGCCATAATCGAGCGGAGAGCGTCCTTGAAGCAACCCGGTGTCTCAGTCGGCGGGCCGCCCGATGTCCGGCAGGCCGGGGAGAACACCCGGCTCGGGACCCTGATCTTCCTGATGGCCGGGTCGATGTTCTTCGCCGGCCTGGTGGGGGGGTATCTGGTCCTGCGCTACGGCGGGCCCTCCTGGCCCCTACCGGGCCTGCCGTCGCTCCCGGTGCGCCTCGCCGGGTTCAATACGCTCGTGATCGGAAGCTCGAGCCTGGTCCTGCGGCGCGCCGTGCGATCGATGCGCCGCCTGGACGCCCGGGGTCTGCGCCGGGGGCTGATTGTAGCCGCAGGCCTCGGAGCCGCCTTTCTGCTCCTGCAGGCCGTCCAATGGGCCCGCCTGCTCTCGGGCGGACTGAGCTTCGTCTCCACCACCTACGGCACCACCTTCTACGTCCTCACCGGCGCCCACGCCGCGCACGCCATCAGCGGCGTCGTCTGGCTTCTGGCGATCGCCATCCGGCAACGGGAGCTGTGGGTGCCGGACAGGCGGCAGCGCGGGATCGAGGCGTGCGCCCTCTATTGGCACTTCGTCGGCTTGGTCTGGCTGGTGCTGTACGTCCTGATGTATCTCTTATGATCGGATCGGACACCCTGAGAAGAGCGCTCGCCCGCGCCGTCCTGGCCGTCGGCTCCCTCCTCCATCCGTCCGGCGCCCTGGCTCAATGCGCCATGTGCAGCACGTCGGTCGGCGCGAGCCGGGTCGGCCGGGGGATCGCCGTCAGCGTTCTCTTCCTCCTGGGCACTCTGGTGGTCGTGGTTTTGTGGATCGTTTTCCTGGTGATCCGGGCGCACCTCAGGGAGGCCGGCCGGGCTGGCGCGGAAGAATAGCCGATCCCTTCGGGCAGGTCCTTGCCTACTTCGCCGGGAACTCCAGGTCGGCGACCACCGATCCCGTCGCGGGGACGGTCAGCGATTTCGACTGTTTCCCCAGCTTCTCGTGCCAGTACTCGAGCGTGTAGGTGCCCGCAGGGACGTCGGCGATTTTGAACGTCCCGGTCTCGTCGGTGAGGGCGTAGTACGGATGCCCCGCGACGATCACCCAGCCGTTCATCCAGTTGTGCACGTCGCAGGTGATTTTGACCGTGTCCGGCTTGTCGAATTTCTCCGTCATCACCTTCTTGAACTTCGGCTGCGCCTTGTTGAACGGCACGTTGTTCTTCGGCCAGGTGTGGATGTTGTGCAGAATCCCGTCGCTGTTCACGATGTCGATGTTCTGTCCGGCGGGGACGATCTGAACTCGCGGGTTGAATTTGCAGCCGTTCTGGTCGATGGCGGGGTTCTTGGGAGGGGCGGCCATCTTTTTGCCGTCCTTGGGGTCGGCGACGCTGACGACGACGTTCTTGACGCCCTTGTCGGCCGCTACCAGGAGCGACTCCTCGATATGCGGGATCTTGCCGCAGACAGCCTGGTCCTTGGTGACGGTGATTTTCGCGGGAGGCGGGGCGTTCCCGGCGTACTTCACCTTGCCGACGATCTCCCCCGCGGTCAGCGGGACGAGGGCCAGGCCCAGGAGGACGGGGAGAAGAGCGACGGTCGGGAGTGTCCTGTTCATCTTCGTAGGCTCCTTTCGATTCGAGGATACCGCGGCTCAGGGTCGCGCGGCCACGAGCGCGCCGCGTTTGAGGCCCAGGGAGAATACGTAGTCCCGGAGGGCCAGGATCTGCTTCTGCGGGTCGCCGCCGAAGACGTCCGGAGGAGCCGAACCCTTCGGGTCCTCGGGGTCGTAGTAGGTCGGCATCTTGGTCCCGGGCATCAGCTTCTGCGGGTTCTCGATCCAGCGGGCGATCCAGTCGGGGTTCAGCCGATCGTGCGCCAGGACCAGGTCGGGGGCCCATCCCTCGGGCGGGCCCTGCGGCTTGCGGGCCCCCTGTTGGTGGCAGTTCCAGCAGTTGAAGTAATCCGGGCTGAACATCCTGAGCGCCGCCTGCAGCTCCGGGCCGCGCGGGGGCGCTTCGGGGAGCGTCTGGAACGGAAAGGTCCGGTTGTCTCTGGCGGCGAAATGATGCACCAGCGTGTCGGCCTGAGGGTCGGTGAACCCGAAGGTCGGCATGCGCACCTGCAGCCACGGACGGATGGGCGACGGCGCCTTGAAGAATGAGAACAGCCAGTCGGCCTGCACCTTGTCCCCTTCGCCGTCGAGGATCGGTGGCGCGAAGCCCGGGGCCGCCGACTGCGCCTCGTCCTCGCTCATCCCCGCAGCCATCAGGGTCCGGGCGATGCTCTCCCGGATCGCCCCCCCGGCGCCGTCCAGGATGTGGCACCCCTGGCAGTTGAAGTCGCGAACGAGCCTGCGCCCTGCCTCGACGGCATCCTCCCTCGGAGACAGTCGGCGCACGCTTTCCAGAGGCACCTTCTCCTTCGTGAGCGCCTGCAGGATCAGCGTGATCGACTCCGTCTGCGCGTCGGTGAAGTCGAACTGCGGCATGCGGAGCCGGTCATAGAACGGTGCCACCTTCCCCTCGTCGAAAGAGCGCGGGTCCTTCAGCTTCTGGAAGAACCAGGCGGGGGCCGTGTGCTCGATCTCGACGAACCCGAAGAAGAGCAGGTCGGCATGTTTGCTCCCTTCCTCCGACAGGTCGGTCCCGATCGGGGGCGTCTTCTCGAATCCTGGGATGAGGTGGCACCCGAAGCAGCCGTAGCGGCTGATGGTCCTCTCGCCGAGCAAGACGTCCCGCTCGCGCCCGCTCATCGAGGCGATCCTGGCCTGCGCGTCCTCCGGAGGCATGCGTTGGGACAGATAGGACAGCAGGGCGCGGTCGCGCGCCTCAGGCTGCGGCTTCGGGGCCGCGATCCGTCCGGCGGCGGGGGTGTCGTCCTCCAGCGTCATCAGGTAGGCCGTGACGTCGAGTGCCTCCCGGGGGGTCAGTCTGAGGTCGGGCATGCGCGTGTCGGGGTTGTAGGACTTCGGGTCCTGCACCCAACGGTAGACCCATTCCGGGCGCGCCTTGCTCCCGATGCGGGAGAGGTCCGGGCCGAAGCGGCGCTCCCAGGCGATCGGATCGACGGTCTCCAGACGGTCGCGACTCCGCAGGGCTTCGGGCGCTACTTCATCCTTCTCGATCGCGTGGCACCCCATGCAGCCGACGGTCTTGACCAGGCGCTCCCCCCGGCGAGGATCGCCGCCGCCGGGGAGCGTCGGATAGGTCACGCGCTCGACCCGGTCGGTCAGGTAGGCGACGATCCCGAGAATCTCGGCGTCCTCCCGCTCCGTGTCTCCCGGCTGCTGGTGGTTCGCCAGCCCGAACAGACGCGGCATGCGCGTGCTCGGCCGGAAGGTCTTGGGGTTCTTGATCCAGCGCGCCATCCACTCGGGGGAGGTCTTGGACGTGATCCGCGTCAGGATCGGACCGATCTTCGGCCGCTCTTCGAAACCCCGCATCTTGTGACATCCGTAACAGCCATAGCGATCGACCAGGGCGAGCCCCCGGCTGAGACGCGGCGCTTCGGGTACAGACACCACACCCGGATGACACTTCAGGCAGGACGCCTCGGTGCGGCTGCGTGCCAGCATCGGGAAATCCCACAGGTGATCGCGCTCCCAATGGTAGGTAGCGCGCCAGGCCTGC
>JBIOWS010000084.1:0-3188 GCA_044868745.1 Candidatus Polarisedimenticolia bacterium | reverse complement strand
CGGTCGGCGGGGCAAAGATGGCCGGATGCAGCGGAACGCGGCTCAGCTGCGGCTGCGGCAGATCACCGACGCCCTGGTCGTCTTGGAGAGCCTGCACCTGGTGGCGATCCCGCGCCGGGAACGGTCGGGAAACCGGCGCTACCGCGATTTCGCGCTGCTGTCGGAGGCCGGCAGCAGCGAGGCCCCTGCGTACCTCGTGCCGAACAAGGGCATCGACATCCCGCCGGAGTTCTTCACGAACCTGTGGGTCTGGGTACTCTCCGATGCCGAGATCGCCACGTACCTGATGCTGCGCACGATGCGCAACAAGAGGCCGGGCAAGCACACCTCACACGGAGTGTTCGTCACCTCCGGGTACCGCGAGTCGGTGTTCCGGCTGCAGCGGGCCACCTGGCGCTCGGCGGACACGCTGCACCGGCTACGCCTGATAGACCGACTGCCCAGCGCCGGACGCAACTTCCGCACCGGCAAGACCGGCGACCCCGCCCAGCTGGCGCCCGGCGCCAAGAAGCGGGTGGTGCGCTACCGGCTCAACGACGAGGCACTGAAGGTCAACGCGCTCAGCACGGCTTGGCAGGTCCTGACCGAACCGACCGAGAAGGACCGCTGCGCCGCGACATCGGCCCCATGGCCGAGCTGGCCGTCGATCCGGAGGCGTTGTAGATGCGGCAGCGCTGACGCGGCGCCCACCGTGGAGAAGTGGGGCCAGAACACCCGGACACGGCTTCCTTAAATCAGTTCAGTGGGGCCACCCAAGCGTTCCGCTGGGGCCAGAGAACTCGTTCACGGCCACGGGACCGCTCCTGGTCGAGCGGGCGCGGGGCGGGGTGTTCACCCGGAGGTACCGGCCGAGCAGGACGGCGCCGAAGATGAGCGGTCCGAAGATGCCCAGGAGGTTGATGAAGTTCATCAGCGGGCCGTCGCCTCGTCGGCGTGGTGGCATGGGTGTCCGGGGCCTTTCTCAGGCGCCGAGGCCGACGTAGGAGACGTAGGTGTAGGCGCCCCAGTCGGAGTCGAGCTCACTGATGATGTCGTCCCAGATCTCTTCGAGTTTGCCTTCGTCGCCGGCTTCCATGGCGTCGACCGCGTCGTCCCAGATGTAGCGCACCGCGGGCAGGGTGCGGTGGGCCTGCTCGCCTTCGAGGTTGGGGCGGCGGGCGTGCTCGTCGACCAGGGACTGGTCGACGGGGTGGATCTCGACCGCGGTGCCCTTTCCCTTGTTGTTGAGGTGCTGCTTGAAGGCGCCGAGGTTGTCCAGGATGCGCCGGGTGCGCAGGTTCCAGTACGCGGTGTCGACGAGCTCGAGGTTCGCGGCGCTGGGCTTCTGCTTGCCGGCGAACCAGTTCTTCAGGGCACGGGACTTGACGGTGATCCCGGCCTCCCGCATGGCCTCGGCGCCGGCGTCGCTGTTGAGGTACTTCAGACGCGCCTTCAGGCCGCGGGGGGAAGTGACGGGGGACTTGATGCCGCCCTCGATGATCTGACGTTCCAGGGCCTCTTCCAGGGCGCGGCCGAGCGCGACGCCGCCGCGGACGTTCTCGAGGGAGCGGTTCGCGCCGTAGGTGCCGAAGTTTTTCCATCCGCTGTCGTCGTACGGCATCGGTTATTTTCCCCCGAGGGTGTAAAGGCGCTTCACCTTCATCTGGGTGGGCTTGCGGCCCTCTTCCCAGACTGTTTTCCAGTCGCCTCCGGCGACGTGGAGTTCGTCGACGCCGGATGCCTGGACCAGGATAAGGCCCCCCTGATGGGCTTTCCATCCTTTCAGCCAGAGGCTTACGAAGGCCTGGGAGCGGATGGTGTGGACCCACTCGGGTCGGCGGAGTTCGCGATTCTTTCCTGATTCGCCGATCGTGGAGGTGAAACGGGAGTACATGGCCTTGACGTATTCCTCGGTGGCCGAGTCCTCGTTTTCGATCGCGGTCTGACGGGCCTGCTGCAGGACGCGACGGAATTTCTCCAGGAGGGCTTCGGAGGCGCCGGAGGTCCACGATTCCAGGATCCGGGGCGCCTCACTGAGTTTGAGTTCATGGCAGCGGATCAGGAGGCGGACGGTGGCCTCGTCCAGGAGGTAGGGGCCGGGCTCCTTGCGGTTGCCGATCGGGTTGGGCAAGTGGTCGTGGGGCCATACGAAGTGGTCGACGCGGTGGATCCCGGCGCGGCGGCGGTCGTAACCCCCGCCTGGATCGTGCTTGAGTGCGCCGATGGGCAGGTGGGTCTTGAAGGCGGACAGGTAGGCCGCGTTGGTGTCCAGGCCGAACACGTCCAGCGGGTGGCGCTCCCCCTTGCTGATGGCCTCGTAGAGGGGGGCGTTGCGCCATTTATGGCGGCCTTCCCAGATTCCGTCGGCCTCGCCCTGCCCGGGTTTGGAGAGGAAATCCAGAGCGGGCGGATAAACGGTATGGACGTAATTGGCGCCGACCCGGGTGAGTTTGAACAGGGCCATGGAGTCCGGCACGGCTTTCTTCTGCAGCATCTTGACCGCGGCCTCGACGTCGCCGTGCGTCTCGTCGAGGGCCTGGTCGACCGCGGCGCTGATCTTGTTGAGGAAGTAGGTGTAGTTCCGGCCGCCGGTGCCGGGGGTGTCCTCGGGCGGAGGCGTGTCGTCGCTGAACGAGGCCGACGGCGCCTCCATCACCACCCCCTCGACCACCTTCGGGGCCGGGTCGGCCGTACCGGGCGCGGCGCCGGAGTCCTCGGCGGCCGTCTCGGACTCGGCGGGTTCGGCGGCGGGGGCGGGCCCGGTGACCGTCAGGGACGCCGTGGCCGGGGCGCCCGAGGGCGCGGGGGCGGGGAGTGCGGACGGGGTGATCCCGGCCGCCGTCACGGCCGCGTGATAGGCACTCAGGGCGGCGCGCAGCCGGTCGGCCTCGGACGTGGCGGGCAGGCGCAGCCGGCGCGCGCCGAGCTCGGCGGCGCGGGCCCGGGCAGCCGACAGCACCGGAAGGAGGTAGTCGTGGCCGGGAGCGAGCGCATCGCGCAGGGCGGTCAGGACGTGCTCGCCGTGGACCGACAGCTCAGAGCGCTGCTCGTTACCGGTGAGGAACGGCCCGGCGGCGGCAAGGAGTTCAGCCTCCGCGGCGGCGAGGTCCGGCACCTGAGCGAGGGCGGGACCCGCCTCCGGCGTCCCGGCGGCGGAGACCGGTGACGGCGCGGCCGACGTCGCCGGGGCCGGCGGCACGGACGGGGCG
>JBIOWS010000083.1:0-11525 GCA_044868745.1 Candidatus Polarisedimenticolia bacterium | reverse complement strand
GGGATTGACAGCAGGCTTGCGCCCCGGCACCCAGGAGCCACGCATTGAGTCTCGTGGAGACGAAGGCCGCCGCCTTCCGGTCATGGGCTGCGATAGGCGTGGCCACTTTTGCGATTTTTCTTGTCTCCCTTTTCGCGACTCGTACGCTCGCCACCACCGTCGTTCGGATGAACCTCCCTCAGGTGGTCGCCGCCTCGGAGACGATCGTCCACGGACGCGTCGAGTCGGTCCGCAGCCAATGGCAAGGCAACAGGATCTTCACCGAGGTCTCCGTCTCGGTGGCGCGTTCCCTGAAGGGGAGCTCGGCTCCCAGGGTGACGTTCGTGCAGCTCGGGGGTCGGGTCGAGACTCCGGTCCCGCTGGAGATGAACGTCCCGGGCGCGCCGGTCCACCGGGTAGGGGACGAGGCGTTCTACTTCCTGCAGTCCGGAGGTCCGGGCAAGACGATCATCGTGGGGCTCTTCCGGGGTCACGTCCAGGTGCAGCACGACGACCGAGGCGCGTACGTCAACCTCGACGGATCCCGCAAGACGCCGGCCGAGTTCGAGGAAGAGATCCGGCGCCTCGTCGCCGGCCAAGCCTCCCCTCGCCCCGGGTCGAACCAGTGACCGTGTTTCGAGCCGCGGCTCCCGTCCTGACGGCCGTCGCCATCGTGGCCGGTGCCGCCCTGGCCTCCGGCCGACCAGCCTGGGCCGGCGGAAACCTGGAAGCTGGCACCAATTGCACCATGCAGGGATGCTTCAACCTCACCGACGCTGCCTGGGACCTGCGTGCCATTCCGATCACCTGGAAGATGAACAATCAGGGAGTCATCGACAACTGCAACAACGGCAACCCGGCCTGCGTCGGGGGCGTCTCGCCCCTTACTCTGCAGCGGGCCATCGACGCGATGACGGCAGCCTTCGACCAGTGGCAGACCATCCCGACGTCCAGGATCGCCTTCAGCTACGCGGGCACCACGGCGCAGACCAACGTCGGGCTCGACAATGTCCGTCTGATCACCTGGGCCGACACTTCGTCCGGCGTCTGCGGCACCGGCGTGGTCGCTTCCACGCCGAGCTCGCGGCTCAACGCCAACCTGACCGTCTCCGATACGAACCGCGATCTCAACAACGACGGGATCATCGACCTTGACCCTGCCATCTATCCGAACGGCACCTTTCTGAAGGCGGGGACGATCGTCGACGCCGACATGATCTGGTGTCCCGGAGAGAGCGACTACGTCGATGCCCCCTTGGACACAACCACCAACACCTTCGACATGGTGGCCGTGGGAACGCACGAGAACGGGCACTTCCACGGCCTGGCCCACTCCTCCCTCATCCAGCCGATCGCCACGATGCTGCCGTTCGTGGACAACAAGGCCGCCTATGCGACCGAAGTCCGGAGCGCGTCGCAGGACGACATCGCCTCGTGCTCGAGGTACTACCCGGAGGCGACGTTCGCAACGAGCTTCGGCTCCATCACCGGCCGACTGTTCTTCCCGGGGAGCACGACACCCGCCGAAGGGGCCAGCGTCACCGCCTTCAACAAGGCGACGGGGGAGATGGCGGTGCAGGTGTTCTCGGTGTCGCGTTTCACGAACACGACGAATGCGGCCGGCTCGTTCCGGATCGACGGGCTTCCTCCCGGCGACTACTACGTGGGGATCGAGTACTTCGACAGCAGGGTCGGCCAGGGGAATACCGCCGGGGATCTCGACTGGTGGGACTGGAACCGGTACAACCTCACGATTCTGAACAATAACCTCGCCGCAGCGGGGCTATACCCCCGTCCCGAGTTCTACAGCCTCCCCGAGAACAGCACCGACGATCTGGCCGACCAGGTCGCGGTCAGCGTCGGCGCCGGGGCGACGGTCAACGTCGGATCGATCGTCATCAACACGGACGCCCCGCCGACGCCGAGCGGAGCGACGCACCTGAACCTGGCGAACGGAACCTCGGTGCAGGTCACCTTCCCGGCGGGGTTTTCGTTTCCCTTCTTCGGCCGCCAATGGACCAGCGCCTTCGCCAACGACAACGGCAACCTCACCTTCGGGGCGGGCGATACCTTCGCCTTCTCGCAGAATTTCCTGGGCCCCGATGCACAGACCCTCCTTCCCGTGCCTCCCCGGATCGCCTTCCCCCTCGGGAACCTCGACCCGAGCTGGGACAACTCGCACCAGGGCGCCGGCGGACCCACGGACGCCTTCTCCAGGTTCGTGTCGGACGCCCAGGGGGACCGGATGGAATTCATCTATTTGGGAGTCCCCCTGTTCGCAGCCGTGTTCAATCAGAACGGCGGGTCCGACCCGGTCGACTCCCACAAATCGTGCACGGCGATCGTGCGGCTGTTCCGCACCGGCCGGATTGAAATCCAGTACAAATTCTGGAGCTCCTTCTGGGGTGTCGTCGGGATCAGTCCGGGCGGCGACGGCACGGAGCCTGCCGTGGAGATCGACATCACGCGCCAGCTCCCGTTCTCGGGCTCGGCCGGCCAGGCGATCTTCGAGCACTTCGAGTTCGCCCAGCCCGCATCCGTCGGCGGCACCGACTCGCTCAAGGACGCGCTGGACGTCAATGGGTCGCTCCTCGTCTTCACCCCCAACGCCCAGGGGGGATACGACCTCACCTCGCCGAACTTCGCCGTGCTACCGCCGGGAGAGATCCAGGGCCTGCGCTTCGCCGACGCCACGACCCTGACCTGGGACACGCGGCCCGAGGCGGTCACCTACAACCTGTACCGTGGGAGCCTGGGGTCGCTTCTGGACTCGAACGCCGACGGCGCGGCGGAGAGCTACGGCTCGTGCCTGGACGCGGGTCTGCCCACCCCCTCCGCGGTGGACGCGACCGCTCCCTCGTCGGGCGCAGGCTTCTTCTTCCTCGCCACGGGGCGCAACCAGGGGGGCGAGGGGACGCTCGGACGGGCGAGCAGTGGAGCCGCCCGACCCAACACCTCCCCTTGTCTCTGAAGCGCCGGTGAGCGTTCAATCGAAGCTGCGAATCAGCCCCACGACGACCCCCTGGATGCGCACCTCCCGGGGCTCGAGGTAGATTGGAGGCAACGACGGATTGGCAGGCTGCAGGCGGATCCTCCCCTTGTCGCGGTGGAATGACTTGAGGGTCGCCTCGCGGCCGTCGATCAGAGCGACCACCACGTCGCCGTCGCGCGCTGTGGGCCGATCCTCCACGACCACGTAGTCACCGTCCAGCACCTGCTCGTCGATCATCGAGTCTCCCCGCACCCGCAGGACGAAAGTGCGTTCTCCACGGACCATGTCCCGAGGCAGCGCGACCGTCCGCTCGTCGCCGATCGCCTCGATCGGCCGGCCCGCGGCGATCTGGCCGGTCAGCGGGACCTCGAGCGCCAGCCCGGCGGAGGCCGCGGACAGAAGTTCGATGCCGCGCCGCTGACCCTTTCTCCTCCGCAGCAGCCCTCTTTTCTGCAACAGGCTGACGTGCTTGTGGACGGTCGCCACGGACCGAAGGCCACAACGCCTGGCGAGCTCGGTCAGGCTGGGAGCGTATCCGTATTTCGCGATGAAGGCCCGGATCTGCTCGAGGATCTCTTTCTGACGCCTGGTGGGATGCATCAGCGGTTACATCCAGGTGGAAGGCTGGGCGAAAACTCGGCGCACGTCAATCCGGGCGCCCGCCACGCGCCTTCAGTCCTGGTCCTGGCGCATCGGACCGCCGCGCGCCCCGACGAACCAGTCGTCCTTGTCCTTGAACAGGACGTTGAAGGAGGTCAGCGAGCCGTAGACGCGGGTGATGTACTGCTGCAGCTCGACCTTCTCCGCCTCGCTGAGCTTCGGGTGCGTGTTGATCTTCTGCTCCAGGACGCGCAGGCGGTCGCGCGCCATCGTGATCTTGTGGAAGAAGACATCGATCGGGATCGATTTTTCCTGGGCCTCCGCCTTCCCCGGCCGGATCACCAGCGTCCCTCCTTCGAAGCGCGCACCCATCCGCACCTCGCTCAACCCGAGGAGCTCGTCCAGGGCCTCCTTGAGGGCCCACTTCACGGCGCCTCGATCCAGCCCTCCATCCCGCTCATCACCCATGTCGCCTCCTCCCGCCGTCAGAAGTCGCCAACAGCGCCGCCACTGCCATTCACTGCGTTCCCGGCAGCCGCAGCGGCAGCAGAGGCACGATCTCCAGGAGAGACTGACCCCGCAGCGCGACGCTCGCCGCCCTGGCCGTGCGCTCCGTGTCCGCGTTGAAGGCGACCGAGAAGCCGGAGTGCTCGAACATCGAGATGTCGCCCTCTCCGTCGCCGACCGTGACCACCTCCCGGTAGTCCACGCCGAACTGCCCGCAGAAAAGGTCGACCGCCTCCCCCTTGCGGGCGTGCTCGACGTTCACCTTCACCTCTCCCGTCAGGACGCCTGCTCGGGCGACGAGCCGGTTGGCGATGGCGTAGGCGAGGTCGAGCTCCTCGTTCACTCTCTCGGCGAGGAGCGTCAGCCCCGTGGAGATCACCCCGACCAGCAGGCCGGACTGCTTGAGGACCGACAGGCATTCGCGCACGCCCGGGCGGTACGGGATGCGGTCGGTGATCGCCCGCAGGTCGGCTTCCGCCATCCCCTGCCAGTGCGCGGCGTCGCGGGCGCAGAACTCCTCGTAGTCGATGTCCCCCCTCGCGAAGGCCGCCTGGTGGGCGTGCGCTTCGCGCTCCCACAGCCCCAGCCGCTCGTGGATGTGCTGCCAGACGCTGGTCACCGGGGTGAGGGTACCGTCCAGGTCGAACAACGCGGCGCGATAGGTCCTCGTCACTGCTCCTCGTAGACCACCGCCCGCGGCTCTTTGATCTCCCCCGCCTTGTACACCTCCGAGAACGCGGCGACGACCTTTTTGTCGTAGGCGCGATCGGCCAGCTCGAACAGTCGAGCAATCGCTTTCTCGAACGGCATCGCCTTCTGGTACGGGCGATTGGTCGTCATGGCGTCGAAGGCATCCGCGACGGCCACGATCCTCGCAGCGAGCGGGATCTGCTCCGCCTTGAGTCCCGTCGGATAGCCGCTGCCGTCCCAACGCTCATGGTGGAACCGCATGCCGGGGATGATGTCCTTCATCGCCTTGATCTTGGACAGCATCTGCGCGCCTTTATCCGGGTGCTGTTTCATGACCTTGTACTCATCGTCGGTCAGCGTCCCCGGCTTGCGCAGGATTTTGTCTTCGATGCCGATCTTCCCGATGTCGTGGAACAGGGAGGAGATGTGGACCTCGCGGATCTCCTTCTTGCCGAGCCCCATCCGCTTGGCCAGGAGCACGGCGTACTGGTTCACGCGTTCCGAGTGCCCCCGAGTGTAGGGGTCCTTCTCGTCGATCGCTTCCGCGAGCGCCTTGACGGTGCCCATGAACAGCTCGTTGTTCAGTTGCGCTGCGGCGCTCAGGCGCTGGATGTAGTCCTGCAGCTGCTCGGCCATCAGGTTGAAGGTCTGTGCCAGGGCTCCCAGCTCGTTCCGGCTGCGGACTTCGACCCTTTTGCCGAGCTCGCCACGGGCGAACGCTTCGGTACCGGCCGCCAGGACCTTGATCGGCCGCGTCACCGTGGCGGCCAGGAAGTAGGCAAGCGCCAGCGCCAGGCCGACCGCCAGGCTGGCCCAGAACAGTGTGGTCTGGATCATCTGGTTGACGGTGGCATAGGCGCTCATCTTCTCGAGCTGGACGAAGATCCTCCAGCCCTGATCCGTAGCGTCGCAGGAGGCGATGTACTCCACGGGGTGACCGTCGATCGCCAGGGTGTACTCGGACGTCAGGGCCGAGCGGCCACCGGCGCGCAGGCAATCCTGCACCACCCCGAACGACGTGTAGTCGCTGCGCTCCAGGACTCCCTCCTCGTCCTGCGAGGCAAACAGACGCCCTCGACCATCGAGGGCGTAGATGATGTAGCTCGATCGCCGTCCGCCCACCACCGGATCCCAGTAGGCGGCGAAGTCCAGCACCCCCGTGAGCGCCCCGGATGCGGGGCGATCCGGCCCGACCGGCACGCTCACCACCAGCGCCGCGCGGCGCGCCCCCGGCACTCCCAGCGGCACCGGGTCGCTGACGGTCACGGACCCGCCGAGCGCTGCCCGCACCCCCTCCTTAATCGCGGACTCCACTCCACCGCGCGGGAACTCTGGCCGGCCGGTTTCCACCGGCTCGCCGCTGCGCGGCGTGTAGCGCACCAGGAGGAGGTCGGACCCCAGGAGTCTCTCGAGCAGCGACCGGTCGACGACCGCCCGCAGCGGCCCCCCGCCGGAATCGGCCCTCGGGCGGGCGGCGATCGCCACGGCGAGTCTCGACATCTGCGAGCGGACCCCTTCGACGGCCGCGTTGAGCTGGCGCGCCACGGAAGAGGCCACCTGGAGCTGCACTTCCTGCTGCGAGGTCACGAGCGCCTCGCGGCTGAAGTCGATCAGCTTGTAGGCGGACAGGCCGAGCGGCAGGAGTCCCATGATCGCCAGGACGAGCAGGAACCGGTAGACGATCTTGCGCGTCGGCCGAGGCCCAGACGAGGCTGGCTTCTGGAGGCTGGGGTTGGCTGTCATCGTGATGGGCGCGGGTTCACCTGCCTCGAGGACGCGCACCAGGTGCCGGACGGGAGGACCGAAAAGCGGGGCGATTATAGGGAAGGGTGACGGGACTGTCAACGTCCGCGGGTCAGTGGTCCCGCGGAATCGCCATCATGCGCTCGAGCGCGCGCCGCGCCAGGGCCGCGTCTTCGGGGTCCACCATGATCTCGAAGACCCCCTCCACGAGCGACCGCCGCACCGCCTCGAGGTTGATCATCTTCATGTACGGACAGTGAAGGCGACAGCCGATGCAGCCGTCCGCGGGGACGAACTCGCGCCCCGGAAAGCGCTTCTTGAGCTGGTGGATCAGCGCCCACTCGGTGGCGATGATGAAGGTCCGGGCCTCCGGGTGCCGCTCCACGGCGGCCAGCATGCCGGCGGTGGAACAAATCTCGTCCGCCAGGGCCAGCACATCCTCCCGGCACTCGGGGTGTGCGATGACGACCGCATCGGGCCTGGCGCTCTTGGTTCGCTCGACGTTCACGCCCCGCAGGACGTCGTGCGTCGGGCAGGCCCCGTCGTAGATGACGATCTCCTTCTCCGGCACCTGGCGGGCGACCCAGCGCCCCAGATTCCGATCCGGCGTGAACAGGATCCGGTCGCTCGGGAGGCTCCGGATCACCGATACGGCGTTCGCCGACGTGCAGCAGATGTCGGAAAGGGCCTTGACCTCGGCGCTGCTGTTCACGTAGGTGACCACGGTGTGCCCGGGATAGCGGGCCTTCCATTCGAGCAGGGACTCGGGTGTGATGGAATCGGCCAGGGCGCAGCCGGCGGACAGGTTCGGCAGCAACACGGATTTCCCCGGGTTGAGGAGCTTGGCCGATTCGGCCATGAAGTGCACGCCACAGAAGACGATGAAATCCGCAGCGGTTCTCTGCGCCTCGAGCGCCAGCCCCAGGGAGTCGCCTACGGAGTCAGCCGCCTCCTGTACCTCGGGGAGCTGATAATTGTGCGCCAGCACGACGGCATTTCTTTGCCGCGCCAGGGAGCGGATCTCCTGCACCCGCCGCTCTGCGTCCTCGGGATCGTCCACCCGCCAGGGACGCGGGGTCGCCTCCGCGGCGATCGACACTCTTCCGCCGGTCACGGCGCCGTCAACGCTCATCGCCCCTCTCGACCACGCGCGCTCCCCGGTCCGGCTTGACGGACCGGGTCCCGGCCGGAAAGACTCTCCAGAACTCCTTCTTGATCAAATTCGTGATGGTGGCGCTCTTGGAGAATCCGTGATACCGCGCGATCGCCTCCAGCATCTCCAGCTCCTGGCCGGTCGCGGTAAAGCTGCGGATCTTCTTGTGAGTCGGCATGGGCGCGCGTCGCATTGTTATATAAGTGTTACATAATTTTCACATAATATCGTACGTCAGGTCGCGCCCCGAGTCAAGGAGGCGGGGATCCGGGAGGGACGACCCGGTCAGGATGCGGGGTCCGGCACGCCCGAGACGGCGGCCACGCCCGACTCGCCTGGTGTCGCCGCGGGGCGCGCCCCGGCAGGCTCCGGGGACTGGGCCAAGGCTTCGGCGTCGACGTCGACGGCGACTCCCGAGGATCTCAGCACCTTGAGGAAGGCCTCGACGCAGTCGGGGCAGAACTGGCGGCCGCTCAGCTTCTGCATCTCCTGCATGGCGAACTCCAAAGGCAGGCCGACCCGGTAGGGCCGTGTCGAAGTCATGGCATCGAAGGCGTCGGCCAGGCAGACGATGCGGGCGGGGAGGGGGATTTCTTTCCCCTTGAGCCCGTTCGGGTAACCCGATCCGTCGTACATCTCGTGATGGTGTTTGATCCCCGCCACGTGCTTCTCGAAGGTGCGCACGGGCGCGAGGATCTGGGCGCCGACGACCGGATGCGCCTTGATCGCCTGACGCTCCTCCGGCGTCAGGTTGGCCGGCTTGTTGAGGATCTTGTCGAGCATGCCGATCTTGCCGATGTCGTGCAGTCGCGCCACCTGGGCGATCACGTCGACCTCGTCCTTGGGCAGGCCCAGCGAGCGGGCGATCAGGATGGCGAACTTCGACACCCGCTGGGAATGGCCGGACGTATAACGGTCCTTGGCCTCAAGGGCAATCGCCAGGGACTCCACGGTCTCGATGTAGGAACGCTCCAGATCACGGCGCGCCTGCTCCAGGCTGCCGAGCGCCTCCGTGAGCTGCTGGTTGCGGACCTGGAGATCGGACAGAAGCTTCTCGTTCAGACGCTTCATCTCCCGCCCGCGCAGCAAGGCCGTGATCGTGAACTTCACGTCCTCCGGGTCCCAGGGGGTCGGGATGTACTTGTCGAGTCCCGCGTTATTCAGCGCATAGATCGCCTCGTCGAGGCTGGGGCGGTCGGATAGCAGGATTTTGCCGATGGAGGGGAACTGCGCATTGACGATCTCCAGGAACCGGCCTCCCTGGATCCCCGGGATCGCCTGGTTGGCGATGACGATCTCGATCGCCCGGTTCTGATCGCGCAGCGAGTAGAGGATCCCGAGCGCCTCCTCCGCCGTTGCCGCCCCTACCACCTCGATCTCGGGAGGGCAGACCGCCGCGATCCTCTCCCTCAACAGCGCGCGGGAAGCGGGATCGTGGTCCACCAGGACCATGGCTGGCCGACTCACGGCTTCCCACCCGTCGGTGCCGACTCGAGGCGCAAGACTCCTCCGGCAGCGCTGCGGCTGTGCATTTCAAGCTCAATATAGGTTGGTGCTCCGGCGCGGGACAAGGACGAGATGCGGGGCCGGGCGTCGTCGGCGCGTTGACGCGATTTGGGGGGGGTCGCTATACTACGCCGACATGTACGGCCTTTACGGCGCTCTTTTGCTGCTAGCCTGGGCGGCCGTCCTGCCTTACCAGATCGTGATCCCGCTCCTGAGCGGAGGTCCGCGCCCACGTCTCAAGGAGCGTCTCGGACTGCTGGACGATGGCGCGAGGCCTTCACCCGGCGGCTTCTGGATCCACGCGGTCTCGGTGGGCGAGGTGCGCCTGGCCCTGTCGCTCCTGGCGCGTCTTCGCGAGCGTTTCGCGGATCGACCGGTCCACCTGACCACCAACACAGCCACGGGCCGCGCCCTTGCGGAGAACGAGGCGGGACCGGGCGGGCGCGCGCGCCCCGACACGGTTTCGGAGCTGCCTGTCGATCTCCCCGGGCCGATGAGCCGTCTTCTCGACCGGGTTCGCCCCGGCGCGGTCCTGATCATGGAGACCGAGATCTGGCCCAACCTCCTCCGCCTTTGCCGCCAGGGCCGCGTGCCGGTAATCCTGGTGAACGGGCGGATCTCCCCGCGTGCCTACCCCCGTTACCGGGCCGTCCGGCGCTTCATGGCCGGCGTCCTGACCGACGTGAGCCTGTTCGGGATGCAGTCCGAGGAGGACGCGGAGCGGATCCGTAGTCTCGGCGCGCCGGAGGATCGGATCCGCGTCACGGGCAATCTCAAATTCGATCTGCCGCCGCCGCGCGTCTCCCCCGGCGAGACCCGGCGTCGGTTGGGGATCCCTGACGACGCCTGCCTGTTCGTTGCCGGAAGCACCGCTCCGGGGGAGGAGGCTCCGGTCCTGGAGGCTTTCGGCGCGCTGCGGCGCCTGCGGGGATCGGCTCGCCTTGTCCTCGCCCCGCGGCACCCGCAGCGGTTCGCCGAGGCCCACTCGGCGTTGCGCACCGCCGGTCTCAGGGTCGCCATCTGGAGCGACCTGGGGGCGGCGCCGGAGGCGGGACGGGGCCATGAGGCATTCGAGGCCCTTCTGGTGGACTCGGTCGGCGTGCTGCCTGACCTGTACGAGTCGGCCGACCTGGTGTTCGTTGGAGGGAGCCTGGTGCCCCGCGGCGGGCACAACATCCTCGAGCCCGCCGCCCTCGGGAAGCCCGTCTTGTTCGGGCCGCACATGGAGAATTTCCGGCGCGCGGCGCAGGCTCTCGTGGACGCCGGAGGTGGATTCGTGGCCCGGGACGGCCGGGAGCTGGGGGCCCTGGTTGCGCGCCTGGCCTCCGACGGCGCGGCGCGCTCCGTGGCCGGCACCATGGCGCGCCGGGTCGTCGAGGCGAATCGCGGGGCGACCGAGCGGACCCTGACGCTCATCGAGGAGGCGCTGGGCGCTCGCCCGCGCGAGCGCCACGGCAGGGCGGCGCGCACGTGACGGGGAGGGACCTGCTGGGGCATCCCGGCCTCCAACCGCTGCTTGCCGTCCCGGGCCTTCTGTACGGCGCGACGGTGTCCCTCAGGAATGATCTGTACGACGCCGGCTTCCTGCGCGCGCAGCGACTCCCGTGCACCGTGATCAGCATTGGGAATTTGACCGTGGGGGGGACCGGGAAGACCCCGCTTGTCTCCTTCGTGGCCGGGATGCTGCGCGATTCGGGGTACCGGGTCGCCGTCGCCAGCCGCGGCTACCGCCGGCGGAGAGCGCGGGTTCCCCTGCTCGTGTCGGACGGTCGGTCGATCCTCGCCGACCCCGGGGCTGCCGGCGACGAGCCCTACCTCATCGCCCGCGACAATCCCTCGCTGCCCGTTGCGGTCGGAGCCGACCGGGTGGCGGCCGCACGGCTCCTGTTGGCCGCCGGATCTCCCGAGGTGATCGTCCTGGACGACGCCTACCAGCACCGGCGGATCGCGCGCGACCTCGACCTGCTCCTCGTGGACGTCTGCGATCCCTGGGGCAATGGTAGAATGCTGCCGTGTGGCCCGCTGCGCGAGCCTCTGTCGGCCATCGCGCGCGCCGACGCGATTGTTCTGACACGTTCGGAGGGATGGAACCCGCCCTCCGTGATCTCGGCCCTGGAGCGCTACAATCCGGATGCCGCGCTGATCCACTGTCGTCTCGAGCCCGGATTGTTCGTGCGCGCGGACGGGGAATCGGTCGGCACCGGATCATTCAGAGGCTTTAGCGCTTATGCGTTCTCAGGGATCGCCCGGCCGGACCACTTCGAGGACGACCTCAAGAAGCTCGGCATCCGCGTCGTGGGGACGCGACGGTTCCCCGATCACCATCGTTTCCGCCGCCGCGACCTGGAGGACCTG
>JBIOWS010000082.1:0-3962 GCA_044868745.1 Candidatus Polarisedimenticolia bacterium | reverse complement strand
ATCGGCTTGCGGAACGGCTTCCAGGCGCCTCCATCCTTGAGGAAAAAAGTGTAGGTGACCGAGAGGTTCGGACGGCTGGTATTCGGGTCGAGCGCAGGGTGGTACACCTGGTAGTAGAAGCTGAGGGCCTCGTCCTTGTGCAGTGTCGGGTTGGCCCTCGGTACGAGCCGGAACGAGCCGAGCACGTACGGCCCGGCGCCTTGCGCCTTCTCGTCGGGGCCCAGCCCGGATTCGATCTGGGTGAACTTCGAGAGCAGCGAGATGCTGCTCATGGCAAGTGCCGCGTCGCGGAAATCCGGCACCTGGATCGTCTCGATCCGCGCGCCCATCTGACCGGCGACCACCTTGTCCTCGACGACCACGCACGCCTTGTAGGTCCCCGGACCCAGGTTGCGGCGGGCCTGGTAGACGAAGGCGCCGGAGGGGGCGTCTTCGGCCGACGCCGGCACGAACGCCAGCTCTCCTGTCAGGTTCGCCGGTTTACCGTCGCCGCCGGCTGGAACCAGCTGAGCGAACGGCAGGAGGGCGACCTCAGCGCTTCCGTGGGCCGCTTCGTGCGGCACCTCGATGGTGAGGACGGTGAGGGTCGTCCCGTCCACGGCGGCGTAGAAGTCATAGCCCATCTGGAAAGGGACATCGGCCGGCCCGCTCCCCTTGCTCAGGATCGCCTCCAGGATCGGGATCTGGCGCTTGCTTTCCGGCGAGAGGTCCTCGGCCACGGGAGCCGCCGGCGCCGCAGGGGCCCCGGCGATCTCGGAGGTTGGCGCGGGCGCCGGAATCTTCCAGCCGATGCCGCGGGTCTCGGGATAGGCGGCCACGTACTCTTCGAGCGCCTTGCGATCCAGCAGCAGTGGCGCGGAGGGGGGCGCCTGGGCGAAGACCAGCGCGAGGTGCTTGTGGATCCCCGTCGTTTCCCCGGGCTCGTAGGTCCATACGTTGCGACCTCGGGCGTCACGGTCCGCCTTGGTGGGGGAGCCGAGGAGCAGGAATACCCTCCCCATGTCGGTCAGGGATCCCGGCGCGGTCATCGACTTGAAGGTCTCCTCCGCCTTCTCCACCTTCTTCCAGAACAGGGCCTCGAACTCGTTCTCCGGCGTGCCCGGGGTCGGGTCGCGTTTCTCCCAGAACGCCTTGACGAAGGCGGTGCGTTCCTCGTCGGTGTGCAGCTTCTTGAAC
Source organism: Candidatus Polarisedimenticolia bacterium (assembly GCA_044868745.1). GTDB lineage: Bacteria > Acidobacteriota > Polarisedimenticolia > Gp22-AA2 > Gp22-AA2 > JBIOWS01. The sequence goes on along the minus strand of JBIOWS010000082.1, from coordinate 2,786 downwards.
TCCTTCTCTTCCTCGTCCGACATCAGCCAGCGCACCGGCCCTTTGCCCCAGTCCTTGCCGGGTTTCTTGTAGTCGGGAGACTCGGCGGCCAGCAGTGGAGTCGACAGCAGGATCAGCAGCGGAAGGGACAGCACGCGACGCATGACCATTCTCTCTCCGAGGAGAAGCCTCCTTGAGAAGACGGCGCGGGATTATAGCGGCGCCTTCCGACCCGGTCAAACGACGGTCGTTCCCGCGATCGCCGGCCGCCCCTATAATGGGGACCCGCCGGGGAGGGGTGGGGATGCGCAACCTCAAGATGACCATCGCCTATGTGGGCACACCGTTCGCCGGCTGGCAGGTGCAGCCTCGCCTGGCGACGGTCCAGGGCATCATCGAGGATCGTCTGTCCCGCATGTTGCAGGAACGGGTGCGGATCGCCGGGGCCGGGCGGACCGACGCCGGGGTGCATGCCCGTGGCCAGGTGGCGAATTTCCCGACCGCTTCGCGCATCCCGCCCGAGGGTCTGCGACGCGGGCTGAACGCCCGCCTGCCCCGGGAGATCCGCGTCATGCACGTCGAAGATGTCCCCGAGAGCTTTCACGCGCGAACCGACGCCCGATCCAAGGAGTACCGCTATCGCATCGACCTCCGGGAGACGGTCTCACCCTTCGACGCACCGTTCGTGGCCCCGGTGCGGGGCCCGCTCGACCTCGCTGCGATGCGCCGGGCGGCCGCCCTGCTCCTGGGGTCCCACGATTTCTCCTCCTTCTGCGCCAGCCGCTGCCGTGTGGAGGAACGGGCGCGGATCGTGACCCTGTCCGAAGTGGGGGAGCGGGACGGGTTCGTCGAGTACCGCGTGCAGGCCAACGGTTTCCTGCGGCACATGGTCCGGGCCCTGGTCGGGACTCTGACGTTGATCGGGCAGGGACGCCTCGACGCATCGGCGATCCCCGGCATCCTCACGGCGCGCGATCGGCGGGCGGCGGGCCCGTGCGCCCCGCCGCAAGGCCTGGTTCTCGAAAACGTCTTTTACGGGGAGCCTTCGTGAAGCTCCTGGTGACCGGAGGCGCGGGGTACATCGGCGCCATCGTGGCGCGTAGACTGCGCGAGGCGGGACACACCTCGGTTGTCCTCGACGACCTGAGCGCAGGTCACCGGGAGGCGGCAGGAGGCGATTTGACCGTGGGCAATTTCGGAGATCGCCGGCTGCTGGCCGAGGTGATCGCCTCGCGTCGGATCGAGGGGGTGGTGCACCTGGCCGCCTCCAGCCTGGTGGGGGAGTCGGTGCAGGATCCCGCGCGCTACTACCGCAACAACCTGGAGCGCTCCCTGGCCCTCCTGGATACGCTGCGCGAGCACGGGGTCGGCCGCTTTGTCCTCTCGTCAAGCGCGGCGGTCTATGGCGAGCCGGTGGCCCTGCCGATGGACGAGGATCACCCCACCCGTCCGACGAACCCGTACGGGGAGACCAAGCTGGCATTGGAGAGGGCGCTGCACTGGTACCACGCGGCGCACGGGATGGCGTTCGTGTCGCTGCGCTACTTCAACGCGGCCGGGTCGAGCTCCGACGGGACCCTCGGCGAGGTCCACCGCCCCGAGACCCACCTGGTGCCGAACGTGCTGCGCGCCGCGTTCCTCGGGGAGCAGGTGCCCGTGTTCGGGACCGACTACGCCACGCCCGACGGAACGGCGGTGCGGGACTACGTGCACGTAGAGGATCTGGCCGATGCGCACCTCCTGGCGATCGATCGCCTGCAGGCGCACGGAGGGGCGGCGATCTTCAATCTCGGAAACGGCGCCGGGTTTTCGGTCCTGGAGGTGATCGAAGCGGCCCGCAAGGTGACCGGGCGGCCGATCGCGCTCCGCCGCTGCCCGCGCCGCCCCGGCGATCCCGAATCGCTGGTCGCTTCCTCGAGCAAGGCCCGGCAGGATCTGGGCTGGACGCCGCGCTACACCGCTCTCGCCCCGATCCTGGAGACCGCCTGGCGGTTCCTGCGCGATCACGCCGAAGGTTACGGGTCGTGAGCCTCTGATTGTTGCTCCTCTCGCGAAGCCTGTGGTACGATGCGCATTCGTACGTCCCGCAGGGGAGCGAAAACATCCCGCCATGCCCCACCCGGCCAGAGATCTCGAAGGGTTCATTTCAAAAGGGTCGCCGGAGGAGCGCCTGCTGGCGCAGATCGATTTCGAGCGCCTGCCCCGTCATATCGCCGTCATCATGGACGGAAACGGGCGATGGGCGCGCATGCGCGACCTTCCGAGAGTGGCGGGACACAGGGCGGGCATCGTCGCCGTCCGGGACGTCGTCGAGGCGTCGGCGCGGCTGGGATTCCAGGTGCTGACCCTGTACGCCTTCTCGGTCGAAAACTGGAAGAGACCGCAGCCGGAGGTCGACACCCTCATGCGGCTCCTGCGCGAATACCTCCGCAAGGAGATGCACACCCTGCAGGAGAACAACATCTCCTTCAATGTCATCGGTCGGCTCGAAGAGCTGAGTCCGGCGATCAGGCGGGAGCTCATGCGAGGGATGGAGGCCACGCGGCATAACACGGGACTCCTGTTCAACATCGCCCTGTCGTATGGGGGCAGGGCGGAGATCGTGGACGCCTGCAACCGTATCCTGGAGGACCGGGCGCGTACGGCGTCGCTCAACGCCACCGTCGACGAGTCCTCCTTCTCGCGATATCTGTATACCGCCGGTCAGCCCGACCCCGACCTGCTCATCCGGACCTCGGGCGAGCTGCGCATCAGCAATTTTCTCCTCTGGCAGATCGCCTACGCCGAGATCTGGGTCACCGACACAT
>JBIOWS010000081.1:0-4225 GCA_044868745.1 Candidatus Polarisedimenticolia bacterium | reverse complement strand
CCACTACACCGGTCCGCGCGCCGCGCGTCCATTCATCACCGTCAACTGCGGGGCGATCCCGGAGACTCTGATGGAGGACGAGCTGTTTGGCCACACGCGGGGGGCCTATACGGGCGCCCATTCTGACAAGAAGGGGGTCTTCGAGGAGGCCGAGGGGGGCTCGCTGTTCCTCGACGAGCTGGCCGACCTTTATCTTTCCTGTCAGGTCAAGCTTCTGCGCGTTCTGCAGGAGCGCGAGGTGCGACGCCTGGGGGAGACCAGGAGCCGGGGGGTCAACGTCCGGATCCTCGCGGCGACCAACAGGGATCTGAGGAAGGAGATGGACGAGAGGCGCTTCCGGGAGGACCTGTTCCACCGGATCAGCGTGCTGCCGATCACCCTTCCTCCGCTCCGGGAGAGACGGGAGGATGTGCCGCTCCTCGTCGATTACTTCGTCCGCCGGTTCGACCGCGAGCTGGGGAGGAACATCAAAGGGTTCACGCCGCGCGCCGTCGAGCGGCTCAAGGCCCACCCCTGGCCCGGGAACGTGAGGGAGCTGGAGAATCGCGTGAAGCAGGCGATGGTGATGGCCAAAGGGGACGTCGTGGACGCCGACGAGCTCGCCCTGTTCTCGAGCCAGGGGATGGGAGTCGAGTTCCCGCAGTTCAAGAAGGCCAAGGCCGAGTTCGAGAGAAACTATGTGATCCGATGCCTGCAGATCGCCGTCGGTCGGGTCGCCGCAGCGGCCCGTCTGGCCGGCAAGGACCGGAAGGACTTTTATGTGCTGATGAAAAAACACCGCATCGATCCGGAGGAGTACCGGAACTAGGTCGAACGATCCCGTGGGCTTTTCCCCTCAATCCGCCCGAAATCCCCCCAGATCCCTGATTCATTCCGGCCCGGCTCCGGGTGGTCGATCCTCATAGTGAGTCGCCAGGCCCGCTGCGTCACGACCACATGAGGTCCCGACCCGATGAGGGGAATTCCCCCCGCGGCGGTTGACCCCTGGCGTCACCCCGGCACCGCACCTCCCCCCGGGCTGTTGGCAACCTCCTGCGAACAATCGACTTTCGATCCGGTCGCCGATCCGCGCCGACCGGCACGGGCCTCGCAGCACAGGCGGGTGGAGGCTCGCATGGCCGCAGGGGGCAACATGGGACGGAACGAGAAAAGCGGAAACGACGCCGCTCCGCGCCCGGACATCACCGAGCGGGTCCTGCGCTACTTCCAGCGCAACTCCGAAGCGATGGATTCGGTCGAGGGGATTGCCCGGTTCTGGGTGCACGAGGACAGGAGCGTCGTCGAGCAGTGCCTCGCGGACCTGCACGGCCGCGGCCTCCTGGAGAAGCGGAGGATCGCCGGGACCGATTTCTACCTCATCCAGAGGCGGTCTCCACAGGCGGCCTCGGCGCCGGCTTCGCCCGCTCTCGATGTCGAGCGCCCCGCACCGGAGGAGCGCGGCTGGATCCTGGTGGTCGACGACGACGCCTCGGTACGCAAGTTCCTGGTCGATTCCCTGACAGAGGCCGGGCACACCGTGACGGCCGCCGAGGACGGCGCCCGGGCGATCGAGATCGTCCGCGCTCATCCTTGCGACCTGGTCCTCACCGACATGAACATGCCCGGCGTTTCGGGCCTGGAAGTCCTGCGGGCGGTCAAACACCACAGTCCGGCCACCGAGGTGATCGTCGTCACCGCCTACGCGACTCTCGATACGGCGATCACGGCGTTGCGTCACGGCGCGTACGATCTGATCACCAAGCCTCTCGCCGATCTGGATTTCCTCTACCGAGTGGTGGAACGGGCGCTGGAGAGGCGGCGCCTGTCGGCCGAGAACCGCCTCCTGGTCGAGAACCTGCAGTCGCGGAACGTCGAGCTGAAGGAGACGGTGGCGCGTCTCGCGGCGGTCAACGAGATCGGCAAGGCGACCACCGGTCTGCTCGACATGAACGAGCTGTACGACTCCGTCGTGCGCCTGGTGGCGCAGCACCTGAAGGCCCGCCGCGTGTCGGTCCTGATCTCCGAGCCCGACTCCGAAAGCATGACCCTGGTGGCCTCGGTCGGCATCCCCGAGCAGGAAGCGATGAAGGCGAGGGTGCGGGTCGGTGAAGGGATCGCCGGCAGGGTGGCCGCGACGCAGGCGCCCCTCCTGGTCAGGGACATCGAGCAGAGCGATCTGAAGGCCCTCCGCACGGGGGGAAGGTACTCCACCTCCTCCTTCATGATCACTCCGTTGATGGTCTCCTACCCGATCCGCTACCAGAGGAGGCGGGTGGGGGTCATCAACGTGAGCGACAAGCACTCGGGCGACCCCTTCAACGAGCAGGACCTGGAATTCCTGTCCACGCTCGCCTCCCAGGTGGCAGTGGCGATCGAGAACGCCCGCCTGGTGAAGGAGATGGAGGACGGGTACCTCGGCGCCCTGGTGGCGCTGATCCACGCCGCCGAGGACGGTCGGCCCGAGACCCGCGGCCATTCGAAGCAGGTCGTCGAGCTGTCGATCGCGCTGGCCAGGGAACTTCGTCTGCCCGCGGAGCGGATTGAGCTGTTGGCGCGGGCCGCCGCCCTGCACGAGGTCGGGCGGTTGGGGAGGCGAACCGAGGCGGGCGGCGCGGAGAGGGATTCGCGGGAGCTCGACAGCGACTGGACGGTGACCACCGCGGTGGCTGCCGAGAGGATTCTCGCGCCCATCGCCTCTCTCCGCGCGGCGCGGGAGATCATCCTCCACTCGACCGACTGGTTCGACGCCGCCCCGATCCCGTTTGGCGCCGACCGACCGGGGACCCCGATGGAGTCGCGGATCCTGGCGGTGTGCGAGGAGTTCGTACGCCTTACGAGCGGCTCCGCGGCAGACGAGAGGGGGATCCACGCGGCCCTCGAGGCGATCCGGCAGCGCGCCGGGCGCAAGCATGACCCCGAGGTGGTCGCAGCCTTCTGCCGGATGGCGGACGGCGGAGGCACACGATGACACCGTCCTCCGTCCTCCGTCTGAAGCGCCTGCCGATCCTCGCCGGAGCGATCCTCCTGGCCTTCCTCGGGGGAATGCAGGATGTGGCGGCCCAGGCGATCACAGTCGATGGCGCCAGCAGCGCGGCAGGAGCGAACGTATCGAGCGTGACCTGGGCCCACACGGTGGGGGCCGGATCGGATCGTGTTCTGTACGTGGGGGTGTCGATCAGGATCGACACGGCGGTCGCGAGCGTGACGTACGGCGGGACGGCCCTGACCCAGGTCGGCTCCCAGGTCGAAGCAGGCGGCAGGAACCGCACGGAGATCTGGAGGCTGCTCGCCCCTCCGACGGGGACCGCCAACATCGTGGTGACGCTCGCGGCGCAGCGGAGGTTCGTCGCCGGCGCTGTGTCGTTCTTCAACGTGAACCAGGGGACGCCGAACAGGGCCTTCGTGGGAGCAACCGGCCTGAGTACGACTCCTTCGGTGACGGTCACGAGCGCCGCGGGGGAGGTCGTCTTCGATGTGGCCACCAGCAACGGGGATGCGATCTCGCTGGCCGCGAACGCCGGCCAGACGGAGCGCTACAACATCAACACCGGCAGCAACGGGAACGAAGCGCGCGGAGGTGGGAGCACCAAGCCGGGCGCTGCCTCCGTGACGATGTCCTGGACTCTCGGTGCGTCGAAGCCCTGGTCGGTCGGCGCCATCTCGCTCATTCCGGTCTCGCCTCCAGTGCTGAACCTCTCCAAGACCGACGCTCCCGACCCGGTGAACGCCGGCGGCAACATCACCTACACCCTGAGCTTCAGCAACACCGGCAACGCCAACGCCACCGGGACGGTGGTGACCGACACGCTGCCGGCCAACACCAGCTTCGTGAGCGCCACCGGCGGCGGGACGCTGGCGGCCGGGGTGGTGACCTGGAACATCGGGCTGCTGGCGGCCGGGGCGACGGTGACGCGGACGCTGACGGTGCAGGTGGCCAGCCCCCTGCCCAACGGCACCCTCATCACCAACGCCACCTACGACATCGACAGCAACGAGACCGCCCCTGCGGCCGGTGCGTCCATCAGCACCACCGTGAGCTCGGCCCCGGTGCTGAACCTCTCCAAGACCGACGCCCCCGACCCCGTGGCCGCGGGATCGAACATCACCTACACGATCAGCTATTCGAACACCGGCAACGAGAACGCCAGCGGGGTGGTGCTCACCGACACCATCCCTGGCAACACCAGCTTCGTGAGCGCCACCGGCGGCGGGACGCTGGCGGGTGGGGTGGTGACCTGGAACGTCG